>NZ_AFAL01000178.1 GCF_000193225.1 Verminephrobacter aporrectodeae subsp. tuberculatae At4
CGACGAGGCCTCGGCCGGGGCAATGGTGTAGTACACCGGGATCGACAGTTCGGTGCGCGGCAGGCTGACGGGAACCCGTTTGGCGCCGAGCTTTTCGTATTCCTTCAGCGCCGCATCGATGGCGGCGCGCACGTCGGGCGCCAGGCCGGGGCCAAAGAACTCGGCCGGGACGCCGATGCGCAGTCCTTCGATGGAGTCGCCGAGTGCGCGACCGAAGTCTTCCGCGGGCCGGTCGAGCGAGGTGGAGTCGCGGTCGGGGTCGGGGCCGCACATGGCCGACAGCAGCAGCGCGCAGTCCTCTGCCGAGCGCGCCATGGGGCCGGCCTGGTCGAGGCTGGAGGCAAAGGCGATCATTCCGTAGCGCGACGCCCGGCCGTAGGTCGGCTTGATTCCGGTGATTCCGCAAAACGCCGCGGGCTGGCGGATCGATCCGCCCGTGTCGCTGCCCGTTGCGGCCGGCGCCAGGCGCGCGGCCACGGCGACGGCGCTGCCGCCCGACGAGCCGCCG
>NZ_AFAL01000177.1 GCF_000193225.1 Verminephrobacter aporrectodeae subsp. tuberculatae At4
GGGGTGTTCCTGGTGCGTGGAGTGGCGCATTTCGTGGGCCAGTACGCGCTGACGCGCATCGCCAACGACGGCATGCTGACCCTGCGCCAGACCCTGTTCGAGCGGATCCTGGCGGCCGAGATGGGGCTGTTCTCGCGCCACTCCGCGAGCGCGCTGTCGAACACCGTGGTGTACGAGGTGCAGACCGGCGCCACGCAGATCGTGCAGGCGCTGCTGGGCCTGGCGCGCGACGGGTTCACGCTGGCGGCGCTGCTGCTCTACCTGCTGTACCTGAACTGGCAGCTCACGCTGATCGTCGCCGTGGTGGTTCCGGGCGTTGCCGTCATCATGCAAACCCTGTCCCGGCGGCTGTACCAGCTGACCAAAAGCAGCCAGCAGGCGACCGACGAGCTCGCCTACGTGGTGGAAGAGAACGTGCTGGCGCACCGCATAGTCCGCCTGCACGGCGCGCAGGCGGACCAGGCGCGGCGGTTTGCCGACCTGAACCAGAGCCTGCGGCGGCTGGCCATCAAATCGACGATTGCCTCCGCGGCCATGACGCCGCTGACACAGCTGCTGGTCGCCGCCGCGCTCTCGGTGGTGATCTGCATCGCCCTGTGGCAGAGCCAGGACCCGGCCGCGGCCCGGTATCTCACCGTGGGCGGCTTCGTCGCGTTCATCACGGCCATGCTCATGCTCATCGCGCCCATCCGGCGGCTGGCCGACGTGGCCAGTCCCGTGACGCGCGGCGTCGCCGCGCTGGAGCGCGGGCTGGGCCTGCTCGACGGCACGCCCGCCGAAACCGGCGGGCAGCACCGGGCCGGGCGCGTGCGCGGCGCGCTCGCGTTCGAGGACGTGAGCGTGGCCTTCGGCGCGCAGCGCGTGCCCACGCTGGACCGGGTGAGCCTGCGCGTCGATCCCGGTGAAATCGTCGCCCTGGTCGGCCCCTCCGGCGCGGGCAAGAGCACGCTGGTGAATCTGCTCACGCGCTTCGTGCTGCCGACGTCGGGAGTGGTCCGGGTCGATGGACAGGCCCTGCCCGACTGGGACCTGCGCTCGTTGCGCGCGCAATTTGCCATGGTCAGCCAGGATGTGGTGATGTTCAACGACAGCATCGCCGCGAACGTGGCGCTGGGGCAGGCCGTGGACGAAGCGCGCGTGCACGCGTGCCTGGCCGCGGCAAATCTGGCGGAGCACGTGGCCACGCTCGCGCAGGGGATGCACACGGCGCTGGGGCACAACGCGGCCCGCTTGTCCGGCGGACAGCGCCAGCGGCTGGCGATAGCGCGCGCGCTCTACAAGGACGCGCCGATCCTGATCCTGGACGAGGCCACCTCGGCGCTCGACACCGAATCCGAGCGCCTGGTGCAAGACGCCTTGCAGCGCCTGATGCAGGGGCGCACCACCCTGGTCATCGCGCACCGCCTGTCGACCATCGAGCACGCGGACCGGGTCGTCGTCATGGACCGCGGACGCATCGCCGAGCAGGGAACGCACGCCGCGCTGATGGCGCGCGGCGGCCTGTACGCGCGCCTTCAGGCGCGCCCGCTATCCGGGGACACCGCGGCGCCGGCGTGA
>NZ_AFAL01000176.1 GCF_000193225.1 Verminephrobacter aporrectodeae subsp. tuberculatae At4
CCGAAACTCAGGCAGGGGGGCGGCTGCGGCGCACAACGGCCCCTTCAGGAGGTCGGCCCTCAGCATGTGCCAACCCGGCCTTCTGCTTGGTTGGCAGGCATGTGCAAGAGCTGGCAGGTTCCACATGCCACGTATCATAGGGTAATAAATCGTGAATTTTTTGCTAATCAGGTAAGCGCTCAATTTTTGGCCATGGTGTTTGGGGGCCAAGGGGGCGCGCGCCACGGCGATGGCGGCCGTTTGGGCGTCAGCGCAGGGCTGCGCACGACGGGCTTTGCCGGCCCGGCGTGCGCGCGTGTTCCGGGGGCGGGTCGCGGTTGCATCGGGCTGCCGGCGCATGGCTTTGGGCGCGGGGGCTGCGGCGTCGGCCCGGTTACCCTTGGGCTTTATTCCATGGAAGGCCGCATGGCGCTTTACTGTATTGGCGATATTCAGGGTTGCGCCGACGCGCTGGCGCGTTTGCTGGACAGGATCGGTTTCTCTGCGAGCCGCGACACCGTTTATCTGCTGGGCGATCTCGTTAACCGGGGCCCGGACTCTGCTGCCGTGCTGCGCCGCTGCATGGGCAGCGGCGACGCCATCCGCTGCCTGCTGGGCAACCACGATCTGCATCTGCTGGCCGTCGCGCACGGCGCCCGCAAGCCGTCGCGCCGCGATACCTTGGGCGCGGTGCTGGACGCTCCGGATCGCGACGCATTGCTCGACTGGGTGCGGCAGCAGCCCCTGGCCCGGGCGCACGAGCACGCCGGGCAGAGCCTGCTCATGGTGCACGCGGGCGTGCTGCCCGCCTGGTCGGCTGCGGATACTTTGGCGCTTGCGCAAGAAGTCCACGCGGTGCTGCGCAGCGCCGAGTTGCCGGCATTTGTGCACGCCATGTACGGGAATGCGCCCGAGCGCTGGAGCGACGGTCTGGCCGGCACCGAGCGCCTGCGGGTGATCGTGAATGCACTCACCCGGCTGCGGTTTTGTTCCGCCGGCGGGGCGATGGACTTTGACTGCTCGGAGAGCGCGAGCGCGGCGCCGCCGGGCCTGATGCCCTGGTTCGACGTTCCGGGGCGGCGCACGGCGGGCACCCTCACGGCCTTCGGGCATTGGTCCACGCTGGGCTGGATCGAGCGCAGCGATCTGCTGGGGCTGGACACCGGCTGCGTGTGGGGCGGCTGCCTGAGCGCC
>NZ_AFAL01000175.1 GCF_000193225.1 Verminephrobacter aporrectodeae subsp. tuberculatae At4
TCCCGTGCCAAAGCGCCCCGCGCCCTGCCTGCGGTATTCGCTGGGCGTCATGCCCTTGGTGTCCAGAAAGCGGCGGTTGAAATTGGCCATGTTGTTGTACCCCACGTCGTAGGCGATGTGCGTGATGTAGCGCTCGGTCTCCAGGAGCAGCTGGCAGGCGCGGTTTACGCGCACCAGGTTCACGAAGTTGGTGAAGGTATTGCCCGTGGCGCGGCGGAAGAAGCGCGAGAAGCGGCTCTGCGACATTCCCAGCTCCTGCGCCAGAGCGGCGGCCGGGAGCGGGTCGGCCAGATGGTCGGTGATGCGGCTCACGATGGCGTTGATCTGCTCGAGCTGGGTGTCGCTGTCTGCGCTTTGCAGCTGCGTGTTCGAGAGCAGGCGGTAGTCGGTGCAGCGCAGCAAGTCGCTCATGAAGCCGCAGAACGCGGCGAGCCGCGCCAGCCCCTGGCAGGCCTTGATGCGCTGCCAATGTTGCACCGCCTGCGCGTGCAGGCCAAAGAATTCGATTCCGTGGCGCGCGCGCTCGAGCAGCGGCAGCAACTCGCGCAGTTCCGGGATGGACTGGCTGCTGGCGAGAATCGGCGCGTGCTGGAACTGTATGACCAGGTCACGCTCGGCAACGCCGCCCTCGGGCAGGTCCATGCTGATCCAGTTGTGCGGCAGGCGCGGCCCGGTGAGCACCAGCTGGCCGGGCTGGAACTGCCCGATCCAGTCGCCCACGAACACCTTTCCCGAGGTGCTCGTGATGAGGTGCAGTTCGTACTCGTCGTGGTAGTGCCAGCGCGCCAGCGGCGTCGGAAACCCGTGCGCCAGGCAGCGGATGAAGCCCGCCGTCTCGGGGGACTCGTAGCCGAGTTCAGTCGAGCGCGAGCAGTCGTGCTCGAGCTCGGGCCGGGTCTGGCGGGGAAGGGCCTGGGGCATGGGGGCGGACGGTGGCTGGGGTCAGGACATCACGTTGCCGCCGTCCACGTTCAAGGTCTGCGCGGTGACGTAGGCCGCCTCGTCGCTGGCCAGGAAGACCGCGGCGCCGCAGATGTCCGCGGGCGTGCCCATGCGGCCCAGCGGGACGGCCGCGCCGACGCGGCGCTTCTTCTCGCCCGGCGGCAGGTTCTCGTAGCGCGCGAAGAGCGCGTCCACCTGCGTCCACATGGCGGTATCGACGACGCCGGGCGCGATGCCGTTGACGCGGATGCCATGCGGCGCCATGGCCAGCGCCGCGCTTTGCGTGTAGCTGATGAGCGCCGCCTTGCTCGCGCAGTAATGCGCCACCAGCGCCTCGCCGCGGCGCCCGGCCTGCGACGCCATATTGATCACCGCCCCGCCCCGCACGCCGTGCCGCAGC
>NZ_AFAL01000174.1 GCF_000193225.1 Verminephrobacter aporrectodeae subsp. tuberculatae At4
TTGTGGAGAGAAGCGATGAAGATAGGTCAGAAAACCGAAATCCCGGGCGCCCTGGCGCAGACCGGGTCTGCCAAGCGTGCGCAGAGTCCTCCTGGCGCGGCCGTGGGCGCCGGCACGCCGGCGGGGTCGCTGGCCGGCGTGCCGGTCACGGTGTCCGGTGCCGCCCATGTCCTGGACCCGGCCGCGCGCAGCAGCGCGGATTACGACGCGGGCAAGGTGCAGTCCGTGCGCTCCGCGCTGGAGAAGGGCAATTTCCGCGTGAGCGCGCAGGTCGTCGCCACGCGGATGATCAGCGACGCGCAGGAAATCCTTGCGCGCACCCGCGTTTGACGCGCACGGCAGGTACGGCGCCGGCGCGCGACGCAAACACATGACGTCGGAAGAATCCCTCGCGGCCGTTGAACGGCTGATCGCCGAAGTGTCTGCCGCCCTGCGCGCGGCCGACCGCGAATCGCTGGAACGGCACGCCCCGGCGCTGCGCGCTGCGGCGGCCCGGTTCGCTCTTGCGCGGCAGCAGTCTGCGTCGGCTGGCGTTGCGCTGTCGCGGTCCTGGAGAGCGCGTGTCGCCGCCATCGGCGCCACGCTCACCGTGCAGCGCGAGTGCCTGGCGCGTCTGTGCGCGCTCACCGACCGGCAGGTCGCAGGGCTGCTGCCCGCGGCCGACGCCGCGTCCACCTACGCGCCGGGCCTGCGCGCGGGGGCGGCGCGCACGTACCGTCCGGCAGGCTGAAGTTCCTTGGCCTCGCAGGCCGTTTGCTGGACCCTCAGTGCGCGCGCATCTTTGCGCGCAGCCGGGCGATGGACTGGCTGTGCAGCTGGCACACGCGGGATTCCGTGACGCCCAGCACGGCGGCGATTTCCTTGAGGTTCATGTCCTGCTCGTAGTACATGCCCATGATGTGCCGTTCGCGCTCCGGCAGGCTTTCGATGGCGTGCACCAGGGAGGTCTTGAGCCGCCGGTCGCGCAGCAGTTCCACCGGGTCGGCGGCGCTATCGACGACGTGGTGGTCCAGAAAACCGTCCTCACCGTCGCCGCCCGGCGCCATGTCCTCCAGGTACACCAGTTGGGTGCCGCGCACCTTGCCGAGCAGGCTCTGGTAGTCCGCCAGGTCCATCCCCATCTCGCGGGCGATTTCCGACTCCAGCGGGCTGCGGCCGAGTCTTTGTTCCAGCCGGTGCACGGCGTGCTCGATGTCTTTCTGGCTCTTGCGCGCGCTGCGCGACATCCAGTCGCTCTCGCGCAGTTCGTCGAGCATGGCGCCGCGGATGCGCTGGGTGGCAAAGGTTTCGAATTGCACGCCCTGCGCGGCTTCGTAGCGCGAGAGGGCGTCGGCCAGGCCCATCATTCCGGCCTGGATCAGGTCGTCGAGTTCCACGTTCGGCGGCAGCCGGGCGATCAGGTGGTGCGCGATCCTGCGCACCAGCGCAGCGTGCTGGCGCAGCATGGCGTCGCGGTCGAGCCGGCCCTTGGCGGTGTACATCGGCTCAGCGCCTGCGCGGGCAGGGCGCGCTCTTTTTCCGGCCCGTGGACGCCGGTACTTGCGGTCCGGTCTCAGGCATGGCCCTGTCCCTCCGGGTGCCCGCTGGCGGGGGAATGCGCGAAAAAGAATCCCAGGTCCGCCGCCTTGGGGTCGAACGCCGACCGGGCGGGCGCGCGCATGGACGCGCCGACGAGTTGCTGCGCGTCGGCGCGCTCCCAGTCCTCGGGGCCGCGCTGGCCCCGGGTCACTGCGCGCAGCACCAGTTGGTGGCGGATGCAGGCGTCGATCGCGGGGCCGAGTTTGACCGCTTCGTCGACCTTGGAGAGGATCGCCTGCTGCGGGCCCGCGCTCCGGAATGCGCCGAGCATGTCGTCGAGCGTATCCCCGTGGCAGCCGGCGTTGAGTACCAGCAGGCGCTGCACCTGCGGCAGTTCGAGCATGTCGAGCAGTTCGCGCCTGCGCGGGTCGCAGGGGGCCACGCCGGCGGTGTCGATGAGCACCATCTTTTTTCCGCCGAGCAGTCCCAGCAGGTCCTGCAGCGCCGCGCGGTCGTGCGCCAGATGCGCCACGATGCCCAGCGTGCGGCCGTATGCGCGCAGTTGCTCGTGCGCGCCCGCGCGGCAGTTGTCCAGCGTGACCAGGCCCACGCTGGCGGCGCCGTGGCTGCGCGCGCACAGCGCTGCCAGCTTGGCGGCGCTGCTGGTCTTGCCGACGCCGGTGGACCCGGTCAGCGCGAAGATTCCGCCCCGTTCGTGGAGCGCCGGTGCGTCCGCTTCGGTCCTGAGGTTGAGCTCCAGCGTCTGCATGATCCAGCGCACCGCCTGCGCGGGCGCGAGCGCCGGCGGCATGCGTTCGAGCAGCGCGCGCGCCAGGCCGGGCGAGTAGCCGGCGCGGATCAGCTTGAGCATGAGCTGGGACTGGATCGGGTTCTGCCCCGCCTGCCCGAGCCAGGCGAGCGTGTCCAGGCGTTCTTCGATCAGCGCCTGCATGGTCTGGAGTTCGTGCATTGCGTGGTTCTGCCGCTGCGCCGGCGCCGGGTCGGCGCCAGGCGTCGGTGCGCCGCGGCCGCGCCGCGGGGCCGCGGGCGCCTGGCCGCCATTGCCGGCTTCGGGGCTGGCCTCG
>NZ_AFAL01000173.1 GCF_000193225.1 Verminephrobacter aporrectodeae subsp. tuberculatae At4
GGGGAGCTGAGTAGTTACACGATTCCTTTGACCGCCTCGTTCGAAATCGACCTCGACGACTATGCGATTCCGAATGGCGGAATCATCTTCGCCAATCCGAATGCACCCACGGGCGTGCAGCTCGATACCGACCTGATCGAGCACTTTTTGAAGCGGCATAGCGAATCGGTCGTGGTGATCGACGAAGCGTATGTGGACTTCGGTGCAGAAAGTGCCGCTCGGTTGATCGATCGCTATCCCAACGTGCTCGTCGTCCAGACATTCTCCAAATCCAGATCCCTTGCCGGCATGCGGATCGGTTTTGCGCTGGGGAACAAGGACTTGATCGAAGGTTTGGAGCGAGTCAAAAACAGTTTCAATTCGTATCCGCTGTCCAGGCTGGCGAACGCTGCGGCGGTCGCAGCCATCGAAGATCGGGAATATTTCGAAGCGGTGACGCGCAACATCGTCCGGTCACGCGAAGAACTGAGCGCAGCGCTTCGGGCATTGGGGTTCCAGATCATTCCGTCCATGGCGAATTTCGTGTTCGCCAGCCACTCTGGCCACGATGCGGGCTTCTTGTATTGCAAGCTCAAGGAGCAAGGGGTTCTTGTCAGGCATTTTTCTTTGCCCCGGATCGAGCAATTTCTCAGGATAACCGTCGGTACGCCTGAACAATGCGAAAGCCTGCTCCTGGCACTGAAGGCCATTTGCCTTGACGAATGCTGTTCTGCAACCCTTCAGGGAGAGAAATGAAGAAACGAGGCGCATTGCAAGAGCCAGAAATCGTCAGGACG
>NZ_AFAL01000172.1 GCF_000193225.1 Verminephrobacter aporrectodeae subsp. tuberculatae At4
GGTCGCGTTCTCGTAGTTGAGTTTGAAGATCTGCGTGACGATCTGCCCGCCGCCCGGCGCGCTGCCCGCGTCGCCCTGCACCACGCTCACGCTGCCGCCCTGCAGCTTGGCGTCGGCCTCGGGAACCACCTTGTACAGACCGGCCGACTCGACCACCGTGAAACCCTGCAGCCGCAGCGCTGCGAGGAATTGCTGGAACGCCACAGCGGGCGGGACGGCGTGCTCGGTGAGCAGGTTCAGCTGGCCCTTGACGCGCGGGTCGACGACCACGTTGCGCCCGGTGATGGTGGCCATGGTGCGCGCCACGGCCTCGATCTCGGCGTTCGTGAAGTTCAGCGTCACCGGCTCGCCCGCGCGCACGCTCGGCGGGTTGCTGCTCGCCGTCTGCGCGGCAGTCTGGCCGCTGGCGCAGGCCAGGAGGGCCGTGGCCGCGAGCGTTTTGAGCGTGGTTTCGAGGTTGCTGCGCAGGCGTGGCGAAATCAGGCAAGTCATAGGTTCAACCCACGGTGATGATGGAGCGCGCGCCGCTGCGCCGTCCGATGATGTTCAGAAGATTCGCCAGCGCTGCCTCGCGCTCGGGGCTGGCGCTGGCCTCGCCGGTAAAGCGCAGGCGTTGGCCGACCCATTGGCCGCTGCCGCTGAGTTGCAGATGGCCGTCGAGCGTGCTCAGCGTGAGCGTGGGGACCTCGCCCCCTTGCAGCGCCAGGCGGTAGCTGCCCATGGGGCGCAGGGTTGACAGGCGCGAGGACATGGCGCGCGCGTCGAGTTGTACTTGGCCGCTGAGCCGCATGCGCCCGGCGGCCCAGTGCAGTTCCAGCCCCTGCGTCTGCAGGGCGAGCTGGCCCTGGGGCTGCAAGGTGTTCCAGGGCGTTCCGAGTCCCGCGAGCAGGGCTGCGGGCCATTGGCTCTGGCCGTCGGCCAGGCTCAGCTGCGCCGTGGCCCAGCCGGCTTGCACCCGGGCCTGCAAGGGGGTGGGCGTGCAGCAGCTGGCGCGCAGCTGCACGCGCAGGCCGCCAAAGCCGGGGCGCAGCTGCCAGTCCACCTGCCCGGGCAGGGCCATGCGGTCCCGGCTGGCGCTGCCGCCGGTGAACACCAGCTGCGCGGACCCGGTCCACACCGTGCCGCGTGCCTGCAGCAGCAGCACCTGCCCGTGGGTGGCGCTGGCCACGCCTTCGGCGAGCCAGCGCGCGGGCGCAAAGGCCAGCACCGCGGGCAGCGCGCCGGCCAGCGCGCCCACCAGCGCCCAGCCCCACGTGGGGC
>NZ_AFAL01000171.1 GCF_000193225.1 Verminephrobacter aporrectodeae subsp. tuberculatae At4
CCGCTGTCTGCGCCGCACAACTCACGCAGCTGGTTTTCCGCTGGCGGAGCCGCTGCCCGTTGCGGGCAACGCGAGCGCGCCAAGCACCATGCGCACGATCAGTTCCTCGGCCTTTTCGTAGTCTCTTCCGGTCAGCGCCGGTTTGCCCAGCAGGGGCGCGAACTGCGCCTCCTGCTCGGCGTAGGCCTGCGTCACGGACCAGATGATGAACATCAGGTGCCTGAAGTCCACCTTCGCGATGCGCTGCGCACGTGCCCAGCGCTCAAAGTGGCGGACTCCCGAATCGAGCAGCGGCGCGACGCGCCCGGTGATCGCCTTGGCGTAGCGTGGCGCGCCGGCAATCATCTCCTTGCTGAATACCTTGACCCCCTGGGGGCGCGTGCGCGAGTAATGCAGCTTGGCGCGGATGTAGCGGCGCAGCGCCTGCTGCGGGTCGTCGCTGTGCGCGAGCTCCTGCATTCCGGCCAGCCACTCGGTGAGCACGTCGTCGAGCACGCGCTGGTAGAGCGCCTCCTTGCCGGGAAAGTAGTACAGCAGGTTGTGCCGGCTGATGCCGATGGCCGCTGCAATGCTCTCCAGCGACGCGCCCTCGAAGCCGAATTGTGCGAAGTGGTTCTCCGCCTCGGCGAGGATTGCCTGCTCCTTGAGCAGGCGGGAGGCCGTCGGGGCTCGGGCTGGGTGCGCATCTTTCATGGTGCAACCATAGTGGAATAAGCCGGGCGCGAAAACCGGTGCACAAGGGGTTCGCAGGCGGCGCGGGAGCGCGAATCGGCTGATTGGGGTTTTCCCTAGGGATTTTACCAATTGGTAAATTTTTTCAGCCGGGTAGACTGCCCGGCTCGCTATGGTGAGGACCACGATGAAACCTCCAAAACAGAAGGGCGCAGGCAGCACCCGGGCGGGCATTTGTGCGCGTGCAGATGCGCCCCCGCTGGCCCGGTGCCCCACTTTGAACCCCGCTGAGGAAACCCGATGGACGCGCCCGCAAGCCGCGCCTGCGGAATTCGTTCCGGGCGCCTGAGTCCGGCCGACTGCGCCGCCAACTTCGGCGACGTCCACGCGCCGCTGACCCGGCCGCAGGCGCTGATCGAGGCCGAGCGCTGCTACTACTGCCACGACGCGCCGTGCACCACGGCGTGCCCCACGGGGATCGACGTTCCCTCGTTCATCCAGCGCATTGCGCAGGGCAATGAGCGCGGCGCGGCGCGCGCCATTTTGCAGGCCAATCCGCTGGGCGGAATCTGCGCCCGGGTATGCCCGACCGAGGTGCTGTGCGAGCAGGTCTGTGTGCGCAACACCCACGGGGACAAGCCGGTGGAGATCGGCGCCCTGCAGCGCTACGCCACCGACGCCTTGTTCGCCAAGCCGGGCGCGCCCCTGTTTCAGCGCGCGGCGTCCACGGGCCGGCGCGTGGCGGTGGTG
>NZ_AFAL01000170.1 GCF_000193225.1 Verminephrobacter aporrectodeae subsp. tuberculatae At4
GCGGCCACGTGATTGCGTGCACGCATGGCGCGGCGCTCGTGGCGCTCGACGGCGCTGGCGCCGACGCGGGCCTGGCCTGGGAGCCGCTGGACTACGAATACGCCGCGCTCGACGGCGCAGCGGCGCAGGACTTTGCCGCCGGCAACGACTTTGGCGAAACCCTCTCGCCCGAACTGCCCGCCGGCCTGAACGCCGCGCGCCAGCTCTGGTGGATGGAAAACACCCACCCCGCTGCCTGGCGCCGCACGCGCTGCCTGGTGCCGTACGCGCAGTACTGGGCCTGGCGGCTCAGCGGTGTGGCGTGCAGCGAAGTGTCCTCGCTGGGCTGCCACACGCACCTTTGGAACCCGCACACCGGCGATTTCTCGCGCCTCGCCCGCGCCCGGGGCTGGGCGCAGCGCTTTGCCCCGCTGCGTTCGGCGTGGGAGGTTCTGGGCCCGGTGCGCGCCGACGTGGCAGCGCCATGGGGCCTGCCCGCTGCGGCCCGGGTGCACGTCGGCGTGCACGACAGCAACGCCTGCCTGGCGCGCTATCTGCCTGGCGCCTTGGACGGTGCCGCTCAGGCAGAGCAGACCCTGCTGCCCGCGCTCACGCTGGTGTCCTCGGGCACCTGGACCGTGCTCATGGCGCCCGGCGCGCCCGCGAGCGCGCTGGTCGCCGGGCAGGACATGCTGGCGAACGTGGACGTCACCGGCCGCCTGACCCCGACCGCCCGCTTCATGGGCGGGCGCGAGTTTGCCCATCTGCTCGACGGGGCCTGCGCCGACGCGGCAGGGCCGCAGGACCTGCGGGCCCTGGTGGCAGAGCGGCTCCACGCCTATCCCGCATTCGCCGCGCAGGGCGGCCCCTTTGCCGGGCGCGCGGGTTGCGTGCTGTGGCAGGACCGACCGCTGCCGGCGC
>NZ_AFAL01000169.1 GCF_000193225.1 Verminephrobacter aporrectodeae subsp. tuberculatae At4
TCCTGCGGGCCGAACGCGAACCCCTGGCGCGCCTGCAAATGGCCGACAGCGGCAAGCCCTGGAAGGAATGCCTGCACATGGTGGACAGCGCGGCCGGGAGCTTTCGCTACTACGCCGCAGTCTGCGAGACCCTGCAAGGGGAAATCACCCCGGCGCGCGGCGAATACTTTTCGATGGCGATCGCGGAGCCGTTCGGCGTCATCGCGGCCATCACCCCGTGGAACTCGCCGATCATGAACGAGGCGCAGAAAGTGGCGCCGGCGCTGGCCGCGGGCAACGCGGTGGTGCTCAAACCGTCCGAAGAAACCCCCCAATTGGCGCTCGAACTGCTGCGCGTCTGCCACCAGGCGGGGCTGCCGCAGGGCCTGCTGCAAGTGCTCAACGGCAGCGGCGAAGAGGTGGGCGCTGCGCTCGTGCGCCACCCGGGCGTGCGCATGCTGTCGTTCACCGGCGGCACGGAGACGGGCCGCGCGATCGCCGCCGTCGCCGGGCAGCGGCTGATTCCGGTGGGGCTGGAACTGGGCGGCAAATCCCCGCACATCGTGTGCGCCGACGCGGACCGCGAGGCCGCGCTGGCCGGGGT
>NZ_AFAL01000168.1 GCF_000193225.1 Verminephrobacter aporrectodeae subsp. tuberculatae At4
GGCGCCGGTGACGAGCGCGGCGTCCGCGCTCATGCCGGACCGTCCTTGCCAACGCTGGGGACGGCCTGCGCTACGGTGTCCCGGATGCCCAGCAGGTCTGCGACCCGGTTTGCCCCGCGGTAATGCAGGCTGGTGCGGGTGTGCGAGCACAGGCGGGTGACGGGAGGGGAGGTGGCAACGGCCATGGGGCGGTTCTTTCAGGAAGCGTCGGGAACGGATTTCAGGGCGGCAAGGGCTGCGTCCCGCACGGCGGACTTGAGCACCTTGCCCACGGGCGAGCGCGGCAGGCTGTCGTGGAAATGGATGCGCTTGGGCGTTTGCACCGGGCCCAGGCGTTCGCGCACAAAGGCGATCAGCGCGGCCTCGTCCGCGACCTGGCCCGGGTGCAGTTGCACGGCGGCCTGCACGGTCTCGCCCCATTTCTCGTCGGGCAGGCCGAACACCGCGCACTCGTACACCGCGGGGTGCTGGCCCAGGGCGTTTTCCACATCCACGGGGTAGACGTTGAAGCCGCCGCTGATGACCATGTCCTTGAGCCGGTCGCGCAGGTGCAGGTAGCCGCGCGCGTCGATCAGGCCGCGGTCGCCGGTGTGCAGCCAGCCGCCCGCCAGGGTCTCGGCGGTTTTCTCGGGCAGGCGCCAGTAGCCGGTCATGAGCAGGTCGCCGCGCGCCACCACCTCGCCGACCTCGCCTGCGGGCAGCAGGCGCCCGTCGGGGGCCATGATGGCCAGGTCGTTGAACCAGGTGACGCGCCCCACGGCGGACACGTTGTGCGGGTCTTCAAAGTCCTCGGGGCGCATCACGCTCAGGACCTGCGGCGCCTCGGTCTGGCCGTAGGTGGTGCCGAGCACCGGGCCGAAGAAGGCGCGCGCGGCGTGAATCTTTTCGGGCGGCATGGGCGCGGCGCCGTAGATCAGCCGGCGCAGGCGCGGATAGTCGCTGCGCGCGGCGCCGGGCAGGGCCATGAGCATGTAGATCAGCGTCGGCGGCATGAAGCACGCGCTGCCGCCACGCTCGCGAAAGGCCGCGCGCACGGCCTGCGCGCCCGCGCCGTCGGGCAGCACGTGGCAACCGCCCTGCGCCAGGACAGGCAGGATGTAGGTGGACGTGCCGTGCGTGATCGGCGCGGCGACGACGTAGCGCTCGTGCTCGTCGAAGCCCCAGGCGTGGATCTGGTTCACGATGTTCGCCATCCAGGCGCGGTAGGGCTGCATCACGCCCTTCGGGACCCCCGTCG
>NZ_AFAL01000167.1 GCF_000193225.1 Verminephrobacter aporrectodeae subsp. tuberculatae At4
CCTCGGGTTGGCCCCAGCGCTTGGCCGGGTTGCTGGCCTTGACCCAGGCGTCGAAATCGGGGTTGTTCATCAGCGCGGTGTTCATCTCGGTCTGTATGTAGCCCGGCCCGATCGCGTTCACCTGGATGCCGAACTGCGCCCATTCGGCCGCCATCGCGCGCGCGAGCATCTTGATCCCGCCCTTGGCTGCGGTGTACGGCGCGACCGTCGCGCGCGCGGCCTCGCTGGTCAGCGAGCCGATGTGGATGATCTTGCCCCCGCGGCCGCGCGCGATCATGCGCTTGGCGGCCTGCTTGCCGACGATGAAGGCGCTGGTGAGGTTGGTGTCGATCACGCGCTGCCAGTCCCGGAGTTCGAGGTCGACCAGGGGCATGCGGTGCTGTATGCCGGCGTTGTTGATCAGGATGTCGATCGCGATGCCGCGCTGGTCCAGCGCGTCGAAGGCCGCGGCGACTGCCGCTTCGTCGGTCACGTCGAACGGCAGATCCTGCGCGTCATGGCCCCGGGCGCGCAGCTGCTCGGCCGCCAGCGCAAGCTGCGCGGTGCTGCGGGCGTTGACGATGACGCGCGCGCCGGCCTCGGCCAGGCCCTGCGCAAAGGCCAGGCCCAGGCCGCGCGCAGCCCCGGTGATGAGCGCCGTGCGTCCGCTCAGATCGAACAATGGGGACATGGGGTTCTTCCGCTCGGAGGGAGTCAATGGGCTTGCGCCGTGGAGGCATCGGGCGCGGCGTGCACCCGCCCCGCGCGCAGGCCCACCTCGCCCAGGCCGGGGAAGCGGACCAGGATGTCGGTGTCCGCCGGCATCGGTAGCGCGCCGACCCAGGATCCCGTGGTGACCACGGTGTGCGCGGGCAC
>NZ_AFAL01000166.1 GCF_000193225.1 Verminephrobacter aporrectodeae subsp. tuberculatae At4
GGGCGGCTGCGCGCTTTCGTGGACCAGGCCTTCCGCCATGCGCAGGGCCTGCTCGCGCATGCTGCCTTCGATGGCGCGGCGTTCGCGGTTGATTCCGTCGAGCAGGCCCGCGAGTTCGGCCGCGCGGCCGGGATCGTCGGTGAGCAGGCATTCGATTCCCAGCGTCATGTCGGCCAGCCGTCCGGCGGCGTTGATGCGCGGGCCCAGGGCGAAGCCCAGGTCGAGCGTGCTGGCCGCAGCCACCTTGCGCCCGGCGGCGTGGAACAGCGCGGCCATGCCGGCGGGCATGGCGCCGGCGCGCACGCGCCTGAGTCCCTGCGCCACCAGGCGCCGGTTGTTTGCGTCGAGCCGGACCACGTCGGCCACGGTGCCCAGGGCCACCAGCGCGAGCAGGGCGTCGAGCCGGGGCTGTGCGGGCTTGCCGGTGCCTGCCGCAGCAGGCGTGGCGTCCGGGGCCTGGAACACGCCGCGTGCGCGCAGTTCCGAGCGCAGCGCCAGCAGCACGTAGAACATCACGCCCACGCCGGCCAGCGCCTTGCTCCCGAACGTGCAGCCGGGCTGGTTGGGGTTGACGATGGCGTCGGCCTGCGGCAGTTCGGCGCCGGGCAGGTGGTGGTCGGTGACGAGCACGCCAAGGCCCAGCGCCTTGGCCTCGGCCACGCCGTCCACGCTGGCGATGCCGTTGTCCACAGTGATCAGCAGGTCGGCGCCGCGCTCCCTGACGCGGCGCGCGATTCCCGGCGTCAGGCCGTAGCCGTCGATCACGCGGTCGGGAACCAGGTAGTCCACGTGCCTGGCGCCGAGCATGCGCAGGCCGCGCACGCCCACGGCGCAGGCGGTGGCGCCGTCGCAGTCGTAGTCAGCAACGATGAGCAGGCGCTGGTTCTGCGCCAGCGCGTCG
>NZ_AFAL01000165.1 GCF_000193225.1 Verminephrobacter aporrectodeae subsp. tuberculatae At4
CGTCGCGCAGCTGAACAACCAGGACCCGATGAACCCGCTGGACAACGCGCAGATGACCTCGCAGATCGCGCAGATCAGCACGGTGAGCGGAATCGAGCAGCTCAACCAGACGGTGCAGGGGATGGCCGCGCAGTTCGGCGCGCTGCAATTCATGCAGGGCGCGGCGCTGGTCGGCCGCAGCGTGCTGAGCGAGGGTTCGGCGCTCGCAGTCGCTGGCAAGACCGGCAAGGGGGGCTTCGAGATCGCCGCGCCCGCGACCAACGTGCAGGTCGAGGTGCTGACCCCGGGCGGCCGGCTGCTCGAGCGCCTGGATCTCGGCGCCCAGGCCGCGGGCCGCCACAGCTTTGAATGGGACGCGAGCCGCTACCCGAACGAGCGCGACGCGCTGCAATTTCGCGTCACCGCCACGGCCGGCGCGAACGCGCTGGAGAGCACCCCGCTGAGCCTGTCCCAGGTGAGCGCCGCCGGCACCGACGCGGACGGTCAACTGGTTCTGACCCTGGCGAATGGCCAAAGCATCGGCTACCGCCAGATCAAGGCCCTGGTTTAGGTTGCAATTGGAAAGGAGCACATCATGGGTTTCCAACAGGGCCTGTCGGGCCTGAACGCCGCCGGCAAAAATCTCGACGTCATCGGGCACAACATCGCCAACACCAGCACCGTCGGCTTCAAGACGCAGCGGGCCGAATTCGCCGAAATGGTCGCCTCGGCCATCGGTTCGGCGGACGGCGCCAGCGCCGGCATTGGCGTGGAGACGGACGCGATCGCGCAGCAGTTCCTCCAGGGCAATCTGTCGATCACGGGAAACAATCTGGACGTGGCGATCAATGGCAATGGCCTGTTCACGCTGACCATGCCCGACGGAACGCCGGCCTACACCCGCTCGGGCAATTTCAAGCTCGACAAGGAGGGTCGTCTGGTCACCAACGGCCAGGCGCATGTGATGGGCTACCCCATGGACCCGGCGACCGGGCTGCGCACGGGAACCGTCCCGGTGGCGCTGGCCCTGCCCACCTCGGCGCCGATTCCCGCGAAACAGACGCGCAGCATCACGGCCGCGCTCAACCTCGACGCGCGCGCGGGCGTGGCGGCCGGCAACCCGGCGGCCACGCCCCCCCTCGCCGCCACGCCGCGCACCACCTATGGCACGTCCATCGAGGTGTACGACAGCCAGGGCGTGGCCAAGCCGGTGAGCCTGTATTTCGAGAAGACCACAACGAACAACACCTGGAACGTGTACGACCGGCTCGACGACCCCACGGCGACGCCGCCCGTGGTCGCCGCGCCCATTGGCCAGATCAGCTTTGACAACCAGGGCGCGATCACCGGCCCCCGGGCCGCGCCACCGAACATCGGCTTCGCGCTCACGCTGAACGTCGCCCCGACGCCGCCGAACCCGAACAACCTGCCCGCGTATCCCGTGCAGCTCAAGCTCGACGGCGTGACCCAGTTCGGCGCCAAGTTCGCCGTCTCGCAGCTGAGCCAGGACGGCTACACCTCGGGCGAGCTGACCGGCGTGGAAATCGAGGGCAACGGGATGATCACGGCGCGCTACTCGAACGGCGTGACGCGCTCCGAAGGCCAGATTGCGCTGGCGAACTTTCGCAACCCGCAGGGCCTGTCCGACGTGGGCGGGAACAGCTGGCTCGCGACCTTCGCGTCGGGCCCGCCGGTGCTGGGCGTCGCGGGCGAGGGCAGCCTGGGTGCGCTGCGCTCGGGCGCGCTCGAGGACTCGAACGTCGACCTGACCGCCGAGCTGGTGAACATGATGAGCGCGCAGCGCGCCTACCAGGCGAGCGCGCAAACCATCAAGACGCAGGACCAGGTGATGGCCACCCTGGTCAACCTGCGCTGATCCGCCCCCGCCATGGACCACATCATCTACACCTCGATGACCGGCGCCGGCGCCGCCGCGCACCGCCAGGCCGTGCTCGCGCACAACCTGGCGAACGTCTCCACCGAAGGTTTTCGCGCGCAGTTGTCGGCCTTCCGCTCGGTGCCCCTGCAGGGCGATGGCGCCAAGACCCGCGTATTTGCGCTCGAGGCCACCTCGGGCCACCTGGGCACGCCCGGCCCGGTGCAGCGCACGGAGCGCAACCTGGACGCCATGGCCGCGGGCAACGCCTGGTTTGCCGTGCAGGGACTCGACGGCACCGAGGCCTATACCCGGGCCGGCAGCTTCGAGGTCTCGCCCACGGGCCAGTTGCTCACGCCCGGCGGGCTGGCCGTCCTGTCCGACGGCGGCGTGCCGATCGACCTGCCC
>NZ_AFAL01000164.1 GCF_000193225.1 Verminephrobacter aporrectodeae subsp. tuberculatae At4
CTGCCGGCCTGCGCGCTGCGCACCGGCAGGTACAGCACCACCGACTGCCCCGCCTTGAGCGCGGCGCTCGCGCGCATGCCGTTCCAGTTGGCCACGTTCGCGGCGCTCAGCGCGTAGCGCCGCGCGATGCCGGCAACGGTCTCGCCCTTGCCGGCGCGCACCGTGGTGCGGCGCGTGACGATCTCCGGGGTCAGGGCGATCTGGCCGTTGTCTGCCAGGTGCAAGGACACGTCCTGCCCGCTCGCCAAGCGCGGGACCATGAGCGCCGAGCCCGCCTTGATCAGCATGCGCTGCGGGATGTCGTTCACGCTGCGCAGGTCGCGCTCGCTCATTCCCGCCCGCTGCGCGGCTTCGGCCACGCTCATCGTCGCGGGAACGGACCACACTGTCCAACTCGCGTACTGGCCGTCGCTGTGGGCTTGCAGATTGCGCTGGAACACCTTCGCGTTGTCCCAGGGCAGGAGGATTTGCGGCGTGCCTGCGGCGAGGATCACCGGGCGCTTGAACGACGGGTTGAGCGCACGAAAATCCTCCTCGCGCACCCCGGCCAACGTGGCCACCAGGGCCACGTCGATGTCGTGCGTGATGTCCACCGTCTGGAAGTAGGGGTGGTTCCCGATGGGCGGCAACTCGGTCGCGAACGCCTCGGGGTTGGCCACGATGTTCTTCACGGCCTGGAGCTTGGGCACGTACATGCGCGTTTCCGCGGGCATGCTCAGGTCGGCGTAGCCGCTGCCCAGGCCCAGCTTCTGGTTGCGCGCGATGGCGCGGCCGACGCTGCCCTCGCCCCAGTTGTACGCGGCCAGGGCCAGGTGCCAGTCGCCGAACATTCCGTAGAGCTTTTGCAGGTAGTCCAGCGCGGCGCGCGTTGACGCGAGCACGTCGCGGCGGTCGTCGCGGAAAGCGTTCTGCTTGAGGTCGAAATAGCTGCCGGTGGCCGGCATGAACTGCCACATGCCGACGGCTTTGGCACTCGAGATGGCCTGGGGGTTGAACGCGCTCTCGATGTACGGCAGCAGCGCCAACTCGGTGGGCATGCCGCGGCGCTCGAGCTCTTCGACGATATGGAACAGGTACTTGCCCGAGCGCTCGGTCATGCGCTGCATGTAGTCCGGGCGCGTGGCGTACCACTGCTCGCGGTCCTGCACCAGCGGGTGGTGCAACTCGGGCATGGCAAAGCCGCGGCGGATGCGCTCCCACAGGTCCGCGGGGGCGGACAGCGAAGCGACCTCGCCGCTGACCGCGCGGGCTGCGGCGATGGGTTTCAGCGGCCCGTCGGGGATGGCGGATGCATGCCCGGGCCGCAGAAGGTTCTGCGGCCCGCGCGCCGACGCTGCCCCCGGGGCCGACGGATCACCGCCGCTGGCAATGTGCTCCTGCGGCTCCGTGGTGGCGCAGCCCGCGAGCAAGAGAAGGCCTGCGAGGCAGGCGCCGTACAAGAGTTTGCTTTTCATCGGAAATCGTTTTTCCATTCCCGCAGCGCGGCGAATACCGCCACCGCGTCGTCCCGCTGCACGCGCGCGTCGTAGCCCTGCACCGCCTGGGCAACTGCGGCCTGGCGCACGCGCAGGAAGGGGTTGATCTCGCGCTCCAGGGCGATGCACGACGGCAGCGTGGGCTGGTGCTGCGCCCGCAGGGCCGCGCAATGGCGGCTGTAGTCGAGCAGCGCGGCGTTGCCGGGTTCCACGGCGCACGCGAACTTCAGGTTCGCCAGCGTGTATTCGTGCGTGCAGCACACCCGGGTGTCTCCGGGCAGGGCGGCCAGCCGGTCCAGCGAATCGAGCATCTGCGCGGGCGTTCCTTCGAACAGCCGCCCGCAGCCGCCGGAGAACAGGGTGTCGCCGCAAAACAGCAGCGGCGCAGCGTCCACCTGCGGGCAGTAGTAGGCAATATGGCCCGCGGTATGGCCGGGCACGTCGATGACCGCAAAGCGCAGGCCCAGGGCGTGCGCCGTGTCCCCCTGCGCCAGGCGTTCCAGGGGGGGCGCAATGCGCTCGCGCGCCGGACCATGGACGATGGCCCCCGTGGCGGCGCGCAGGGCATCGACCCCGCCGACATGGTCGGCGTGGTGGTGCGTGATCAGCAGGGCCTGCAACTGCAAACCCAGGCGCTCCAGTGTCTGCGCCACGGGGGCGGCGTCGCCCGGGTCCACGGCGAGCGCCTGGCGACCATCGTGCAGCATCCAGATGTAGTTGTCGGCAAAGGCGGCAGTGGCAGCAGATGCATGGGCGCCCGAATTATGCGGCATCCGCATTGGGCGTCCTGGCCGCAAGCGCCGCGCTGCGCATGTCAGGCCGGCTGCTGCGCGCGCCTGGCGAGCAGCGCATTCGCTGCGCGGGAATGGGGCTTGCGGCCCAGAAAGCCGCTGATGTACGCGCCCGCGTCAACGAGCCTGTCGAGGTCGATTCCCGTCGCGATGCCCATGCCGTGCAGCATGTACACCACGTCTTCCGTGGCCACGTTGCCCGTGGCGCCCCGCGCATAGGGGCAGCCACCCAGGCCGGCGACCGCGGTGTCGTACTGCCACACGCCGACCTCGAGCGCGGCCAGCGTGTTCGCCAGCGCCTGGCCGTAGGTGTCGTGAAAATGGCCCGAGACCGCGTCGATTCCGTAGTGCTGCAGCGCGGCCTCGATGGCGCGCTGCACTTGGCGCGGCGTGCCCACGCCGATGGTGTCGGCCACGCCCACGTGCTGCACGCCGATCTGCTTCATCAGCCCCGCCAGGTACGCCACGCGCCCGGGCGCGATCTCGCCCTCCCAGGGGCAGCCCAGGGCGCAGCTCATCGCGCCGCGCACGGGGATTCCCGCGGCGCGCGCGGCCTCGACCACCGGCGCAAAGCGCTCGATGCTCTCGGCGATGCTGCAATTGATGTTCTTGCGGCTGAAGGACTCGCTGGCCGAGCCAAAGACCACGACCTCGTCGGGCCGGTCGGGCAGCGCGGCCTCGAAGCCCTGGAGGTTGGGCGTCAGCACCGAGTAGACGACGCCCTCGCGGCGCGCGATGCCCGCCATCACCGCGTGCCTGTCGGCCATCTGCGGCACCCATTTGGGCGACACGTAGCTCGTGACCTCGATGCCCTGGAGCCCCGCGTCCTGCAGGCGCTGCACCAGGGCGATCTTGACTTCGGCGGGAACGGGGGCGGCCTCGTTCTGCAGGCCGTCGCGCGGGCCGACGTCGACGAGTTTGACTTTGCTTGGAATGCGCATGGTGTGCTTGCCGGAGTGTGTGGGGGACGGATGCAGTTGAAGAGCGCGCCATGCGAGCCGAGGCGCAATAGCTGAAGGAATCCGCCTTCGTCGGTGTCCTGCTTGCCAAACAAGTCCGTCAGCAGTCCCGCGAAAGCGCCGTGCAAAGACTTCACCCGCGCCCGACCATCTGCGCGGGAACGACCCACTGGTCGAACTGCTCGCCCGTGACGTGTCCCGAGGCCACGGCTGCGGCGCGCAGGGTGCTGCCTTCGGCGTGCGCTTTTTTCGCGATCTGCGCGGCCTTGTCGTAGCCGATGTGGGGGTTGAGCGCCGTCACCAGCATCAGCGAGCGCTCCAGCAGTTCGTCGATGCGGGCCTGGTCGGGCGCTATGCCCACGGCGCAATGCGCGTCGAAGCTGCTCATGCCGTCGGCCAGCAGGCGCACGCTCTGCAGGAAGTTGTGGATGATCATGGGGCGGAACACGTTGAGCTCGAAGTTGCCCGACGCGCCCCCGATGTTGATCGCCACGTCGTTTCCCAGCACCTGGGCGCAGAGCATGGTGAGCGCCTCGCACTGCGTGGGGTTGACCTTGCCGGGCATGATCGACGAGCCCGGCTCATTTTCGGGAATCGTGATTTCGCCCAGGCCGCTGCGCGGCCCGCTGGCCAGCCAGCGCACGTCG
>NZ_AFAL01000163.1 GCF_000193225.1 Verminephrobacter aporrectodeae subsp. tuberculatae At4
CGATTCCCTGGGGGCAGGCTTGCCCCAGGGCCTGCGCCAGGGCCTTCCCTTCGTTGCCGTACTGCTGGTGGTCGATGCAGGCGTCAAAGCCCAGTTCCTGCACTGCGTAGCGGCATTTCTCTGCGCCGCCCGCGATGCCCACGACGCGGCAGCCGCGCGCCCTCGCCAGGGCCGCAAACGCGCTGCCCACGGCGCCCGTCGCGGCGCTGACCACCACGCTGTCGCCGGCCTTGGGCGCGATGATTTTCACCAGGCCGTACCAGGCCGTCACGCCGGGCATGCCGACGGCCCCCAGGTAGTACGACAGCGGAAACGGGCCGGCGTCGAGCTTGCGCAGCGCGCCCGGGGCCCTGCCGTCGATCACGCTGTATTCCTGCCAGCCGCCCATGCCCAGCACCTTGTCGCCCACGGCGTACTGTGGGTTCCGGCTCTCGACCACCTCGCCCACGGTGCCGCCGATCATCACCTCGCCCAGGGCCTGCGCCGCGGCGTAGCTCGGGCCCTCGTTCATGCGCCCGCGCATATAGGGGTCCAGGCTCAGGTAGTGGTGGCGCACCAGCACCTGACCCTCGGCGAGCGCAGGCGTGTCCGCCACCACCAGCCTGAAGTTGCCGAGCACGGCCGCGCCCGGGGCGGTTGTCGAGAACGATTTGTTGATTGCGTGGCATGCGTGCTCCTGCGGGGAATCAGACTCGAACGGTTCTTCCAGCGCGGGCGATTATCCCGATCTGCCGGCGCCGCGCCGCTCGGGTGGCAGGCGCCGCACGTATTTGAACGTGCCCGTGGCCTGGCTGCACAGGCGGCCCCCGGAATCGAACACCGTGCCCTCGGTAAAGGCCAGGGTGGCAGTGCGATGGATCAGCCGTCCCTTGGCCAGCAGCGGGCCCCGGGCGGGTTGCATGAAGCTGGTTTTCATCTCGACGGTGACCACGCCCATGTCGGGCGTGACGCTGCGCGCGGCGATCGCCATGGCCACGTCGAGCAGGGTCATGGACGCGCCGCCATGGGTCACGCCCAGGGTGTTCAGATGCTCCGGTCGGGCTTCGTAGCCGAGTTCGGACACGCCGCCCTCCATGCGGTGCACAACGATTCCGAGGTGGTGGACGAAGGGGATGTCAACGCCAAATGGCAGCACGGGATCCATCGCGTTCACCCGCCC
>NZ_AFAL01000162.1 GCF_000193225.1 Verminephrobacter aporrectodeae subsp. tuberculatae At4
GTGCAGCTGCGCGTGCTCGATGGCACGCAGGCCGGCCGGGTCGTGCGCGGGCCGCTGGCCGACGGCTACGCGGTGGACATGGGGACCCCGGCTGGGGCGCCAGCGGCGGGCGCGCCGACGGGCGCCAGCGGTTTCTCCCCCGACGTCCAGCACAATCGCCAGTGGCTGCGCGCGCTGATGGCGCGCCACCAGTTCTGCAACCTGCCTGACGCTTGGCGGCATTTCGCGCCGCAGGACGGAGCGGCTTCGGCGGGAGGCGCGGGATGTTCCGAACGGTAATTCCGCTCTGCGAGACAAGGGGTTCGCTGATTTTTTGGGCAGAAATATAATCCCGCCGTCTCGTTCATATATGCGCTGCCGCCCTGCCCCCTCTTCCATGCACATCGGTCACATTCCTTTGGCGAACCGCTTGTTCGTTGCCCCGATGGCGGGTGTCACCGACCGGCCGTTTCGCCAGTTGTGCAAGACCTTGGGCGCGGGGTACGCGGTGAGCGAGATGGTGACGGCGCGCAAGGATCTGTGGAGCAGCCTGAAGACCTCGCGCCGCGCGAACCATGAGGGGGAGCCGGGGCCGATTGCCGTGCAGATCGCCGGCACCGACGCGGCCATGATGGCCGAGGCTGCGGTCTACAACGTGGAGCGCGGCGCGCAGATCATCGACATCAACATGGGCTGCCCGGCGAAGAAGGTATGCAACAAGTGGGCGGGCTCGGCGCTGATGCGCGACGAGGCGTTGGCCGTCTCGATTGCCCAGGCGGTGGTGGCGGCCTGCGCGCCCTACAGGGTGCCCGTGACGCTGAAGATGCGCACCGGCTGGTGCCAGCAGCAGCGCAATGCCGTGCGGCTCGCGCGGCAGTTCGAGTCGGTGGGCGTCCAGATGCTGACCGTGCACGGCCGCACCCGCGAGCAGGGCTACCAGGGCCAGGCGGAGTACGAAACCATTGCCGCCGTGAAGGCCGCCGTGCAGGTGCCCGTGGTGGCCAACGGCGACATCACCACGCCCGAGAAGGCGCGCGACGTGTTCGCCGCGACCGGCGCGGACGCGATCATGATCGGCCGCGCCGCGCAGGGCCGGCCCTGGATTTTCCGCGAGGTCGGCCATTTCCTGGCCACGGGCGAACACCTCGCGCCCCCGCTGGTCGCTGAACTGCGGCGCGTGCTGCTGGAGCACTTGCAGGACCACTACCGCCTGTACGGCGAGCAGACCGGGGTGCGCAGTGCGCGCAAGCACATTGCTTGGTATTTGCGTGCGC
>NZ_AFAL01000161.1 GCF_000193225.1 Verminephrobacter aporrectodeae subsp. tuberculatae At4
CGAAGCTGCGTCCGACCAGGTGCATGCGGGCCAGCAGGGCGCCCATGGCGGCGCAATGCGCGCCCTGCGGCGCGAGCTGGCTCTTGCCGCGCAGCTTGTTCACGACCGCGGCCGGCTTGCCGCAGACGCTGTGCAGAAGGTCGCCGTTCCTGTCGGCGCGCGGGTCGGGAACGGGAACGCCGCCCAGCGCCAGATGCTTCATCAGGTACAGGTAGAACGGCAGTTGCCCGGCGCTGAGGCGCTCGAACAGCGTCAGCACGAACTCGCCCTGGTCGCTGGTCAGAAAATAATTCGTGTTCTCGATTCCGCCCTCGATGCCGCGCAGTTCGAGCAATTCGCCCAATTGCAGATGGCACAGCAGCGCGCGCGCATCCTGGGGCGGGACCTCGGTGAAAACGGCCATCGCTTGGGGGGTCGAAGAAGGGTGGGGCAACCGGGAAACGGCACGCGGGAGCGCTGCGGCAGGGGCGCCGCGCGCGGGAGTCAGAAGGTCAGCAGGTTCCAGACGCGCGGGCCGGTGCCGGCTCCGAAGCGGTTGCGCGTGCCATCGGAGGACTGCACTTCGTAGCCGGGCAGGCCGCCGGCCTTGGGCTGCACGGAAATGCGCTGTGTCTGGCCGCCCACGCGCAGCTCATCGACCCGGCTACCGGCGTCTTCGATCTGGATGCGCTCGGTGCGCTGGCTGGTGCGCCCCGCGGGCGGCGCTGCGCTCGCGGGCGCCGTGCCCCGCGCGGTGTCGTCGGAGGCGAGGTCGGAAGTTTGGGCCGGGGCGGCGGTGCAGACCATGCCGAGCAGAAGAAGGAGGAGGAGGGGAACAGCGCGCATATGGCCGGGGATTGTAGGGCCGGCCGTGCGCGCAGCGCCCGCCCGGC
>NZ_AFAL01000160.1 GCF_000193225.1 Verminephrobacter aporrectodeae subsp. tuberculatae At4
GGCGCGGTCGCGACCCATAGCGCGTGCGCGGCGGGGTGCGCGGCGATGGGCCGCGCGCCACCGGCCGGGCTCATGCGGCAGCCCCTGCGGGGGCGTGCAGCACGCGGCGCAGAAAGTCCTGCGTGCGCGCCTGGCGCGGCGCTCCGAGTACCTGCGCTGCCGGCCCCTCTTCGAGAATGCGGCCGCTGTGCAGAAAGCACACGCGGTCGGCCACCTCGCGCGCAAAGCCCATCTCGTGCGTGACCACGACCATGGTCATGCCCTCGGCGGCGAGTTGGCGCATGACCTCGAGCACGTCGCCCACCAGTTCAGGGTCGAGCGCCGACGTGGGCTCGTCGAACAGCATGGCCTCGGGGCGCAGGGCCAGCGCGCGCGCCATCGCCACGCGCTGCTGCTGTCCGCCCGAGAGCTGCGCCGGCCAGGCCGCTGCCTTGTCCGCCAGGCCCACCTTGCGCAGCAGTTCCAGCGCGTCGTGCCGGGCGCAATCGGGGCGCTGGCCCTTGACGTGGATCGGGCCCTCCATCACGTTTTCGAGCACCGTGCGATGGGGAAACAGGTTGAAGCGCTGGAACACCATGCCCATGCGGCTGCGCAGCGCATGCACCGTGGGCGCGCGCTGGTCCACGCGCTCGCCGAAGGCGCGCACCTGGCCACCCTGGTAAGACTCGAGCCCGTTGATGCAGCGCAGCAGCGTGGACTTGCCCGACCCCGAGGCGCCGATCAGGCACACCACCTGGCCGCGCTCCACGTGCAGGTCCAGGCCCTGCAGCACGCGCTGCGCACCGTAGGTTTTTTCCAGGCGCTCGATCACGATCATGGCGCTTTCCTGCCCGCTGCGAAGCGGCGCTCGATCCCCCGCAGGCCCCAGACCAGCGGCAGGCTCAGCGCCAGGTAGAGCAGCGCGACCAGCGTGTACACGGTCATGTTCTGGAACGTCGATGCGGCGATGAGCTGGCCGGCGCGCGTCATTTCGGCCACGGTGATGGTCGAGACCAGCGACGAATCCTTGAGCATCATCACCAGCGTGTTGCCGTAGGGCGGCAGCGCAATGCGCAGGGCCTGGGGCAGGACCACGCGGCGCATCAGCAGCGCAGGCCGCATGCCCATGGCCAGCGCCGCCTCGCGCTGGCCCGGGTCCACGGCCTCGATGCCGGCGCGGAAGTTCTCTGCCTGGTAGGCCGAATAGGCAATGCCCAGCCCGATCACGCCGGCCTGCATGGCCGAGAGCCGGATGCCCACGTCGGGCAGAACGAAGTAGATGTAGAACAGTTGCACGATGATCGGCAACCCGCGGACTCCGTTGATGAACGCGGCCGCGCCCCAGCGCAGCGCGCGCAGCGGCGAGAGTCGGCACAGCGCCAGCGCCAGGCCGAGCACGCTGCTGAGCAGGAACGACAGCGCCGTGACCTGCACCGTGACCCACGCGCCCTGCAACAGGATCGGCAGGAACTCGCGCGCATGCTGCACGAAGGCTTGCATGGTGATCCATCCTCTGGTGAGAGAGAGGGGGGGGCAGTTCAGATGCCCCATTTCCGGATGATCTGCGCCAGCGTGCCGTCGGCCTTGATGGTGGCGATGGCCCGGTTCAGCCGCGCCAGCGTCGCGGCGTCGCCCTTGCGCACCACCAGGCAGACGTCGCCCATGCTGCTGGCCTGGTAGCCTGCGGCGAGCTTCACGCCGGGCAAGCTGTTCTGGCGGATCTGGTAGGCGATGACGGGCTGGTCGGCCAGGCCCGCCCGGATGCGGCCGAGCGCCAGATCGCGCGCCATGTCGGCCACCGAGTCGTAGCTGCGCACCTCTTTGAAGATTCCCTTCTTGTGCAGCATGTCGAGGTACACCGTGCCCACCTGGGCGCCGACGATCTCGCCGCCGAGCGCGTCAAGCGAGGCGTAGGCACTGGCCTCGTCGGCCCGCACGATCAGGCTCTCGCCGTAGGAGTAGACCGGATCGCTGAAGTCCACCACCTGCTGGCGCGCCGGCGTCTTGAGCAGCGCGGCCGAGATGATGTCGATCTTGTGCGCGGTGAGCGAGGGAATCAGCGCCGAGAACACCGTCTGCTGCACCGCCACGCCAAAGCTGCCGGCCCTGGCCACGGCCTGCACGGTGTCGACCATCATGCCCTGGATGCGGTTGGTCTTCAGGTCCAGAAAGGTGAACGGAATCCCCGAGGCCGTGGCGCCCACGGTGTAGCTGGCGGGCACGGGGCTTTGCTGCGCGGCTGCAAGCAGGGCGGCGCCTGCGGTGCACAGGCCCAGGGCGATGCGATAAAGGGGGCCGATAGGGCGCTGCATGGGGTGACTCCTGTGACTGTGACGAACGCGGGGGTTGAAGGGGGTGGAAATGATCGATTCTAATAAATCTGTAATAAATTGATACAACTCATTGAAAGATTTATTCGTATCGATATCCGATACGGACGCCGCTGAAAACCACCATGCCGCGACCCATGAGTACCGCACTGCCGCCCGACGCTGACGCCAACCCCTTGTTCAACCAGTCGCGGGAAAAAGGGCTGGCCGTGCTCTGCGGGTTCAGCGCGCAGCGGCGCAGCATGACGCTGGCCGAGGTGACCGCTGCTGCCGGGATCAGCAAGAGCTCGGCGCAGCGCATGGTCTTCACGCTGGAGCAGCTGGGCTTTGTGCGCAAGCACCCGCAGACGCGGCGCTACCAGCTCACGCCGCGCGTGATGCGCATCGGCCTGAGCTACCTGGCGGCCAACCCGCTGATCGATCTGGCCACCCCCTACCTCTCGGAACTGACGAACGGGACCGCCGAGACCTCCTGCCTGACCGAGGCCGACGGGCTGGAGATGGTTTACTTGGCGCGTTTCATCAGCGCCCAGTTCGTTCCCGTGCACATGCCCATCGGCAGCCGCATTCCCATGTACTGCACGGCCTCGGGCCGTGCCTGGCTGAGTGCGCTGCCCGAGGCCGAGGCCCTGGCGCTGCTGCGTGCGGGAGACCGCGTGGCGCACACCCGCCACACGCTCACCGACGAGGCCGCCATTCTGGCCGCGCTGGGCCAGGCCCGCGAGCGCGGCTACGCCGTGAACCGGGAGGAACTCTTCCTGGGCGACATGACGCTGGGCGCCCCGGTGATCGGCAGCCATGGCCGGCCCGTGGCCGCCGTGCACATCGTCGCACCGACGAGCCGCTGGACGCCCGAGCAGGCCGAGAGCCGCCTGGGCCCGTCGCTGCTCGCCTGCGCGCGGTCATTGAGCAATTCGGTGCGCGCGCTGGGTTGATACACGATCCGCGCAGCCTGTTATCTTGTGATCCGCGCGGATGCGGGGGTTGACCCGGCCCGCTACCGTTTATACGATCGTATCAACGAACAGGAGATTTCCCATGAGCACGTCAGTCAGTCAAATCAGCGCCTGGGGCAATGGCCTGGCCCTTCGCCTCACAAAACCGATGGCGAAGATTGCGGGCGTCACCGAGGGCTCGCCCGTCCGGGTGAGCGTCAGGCCGGGCCGCATCGTGATCGAGTCTGAAACGGAGCCGACGCTGGCACAAATGCTCGAGGCTTTTGATCCGAAAAAACACGGCGGCGAAGCGATGGCTTGTGGGCCGGCGGGCGTGGAGGCGTTTGCTGATGGCAAGCCGTAGGTCACCTCTGTGGGTGCCTGAGCGGGCCGAGATCATATTCATCCAATACAGCCCGCACGTCGGCAAGGAAATGCCCAGCGACCATCCGATGCTGGTGGTGTCGGTGAAAGAGTTTGCGCTGCGCACGGGGATCGTGATGGGCCTGCCGATGACGCATGCCGAGCACCATGCGGACAACCCGTTTGCCGTCGCAGCAGCGGGGGCCCAGGGCGAGGTCGGCTATGTGCTGACGAACCAACCCAAGTCCTTCGACTGGCGCGAGCGCAATGCGCGGCCGCATCCCTGGGGAGGGGGACACACGAAGTTGCTGGCTGCGGCCCTGAAGCGATTTGACGCGGTGTTCGGCGTGTGCAAGCACTGAACCGGGGCTGCGGCGCGTGTCATTCGTCGTTTACGGCCGGATGGCCTTCGCCGGCAGATTCCACAACCCGGAGTCGCTGGTGGAGATGGCCAGCGCGCCGTGCGCGATGGCGCTGCGGATATCTTCCGGGTTGCAGACGAAGCCGGAGGCCACGATGGGCGGCAATGCCTTGCGGTCGGCTTCGCAAATATGCGCCAGCATGGGCGCGGGCATCAGTTGTACGAGGTTCGGATCGCTTTGCTCCAGGGCCTTCACGCTGCGCGGCCACGTGGAGCGGTCGGTCACGAAGACTTTCTGCATCGTCACCATGGCGGCCCGGTTGGCGCGCTGTATCGTTGCCACGCGCGTGGACACCAGGCTGCTCACCCCGATGTCCGCCAGATACTCCACACCGCCCCGGTCCTGCGACAGGCCTTCGCTGCTGTCGATGTTCACGATGGCGTACTTGCCGGCCTTCGTCAGCGTGGCGATGACCGCCTTCAGTTTGCGCAGTTCCACGTTCGCCACGATGGAGACCTCGGCTTCGCTGGCGACGAAGATTTCGATCTGCTCGACGCCATAGAGCGTCGCGATCACCGGGTGTTTCGTCAGGCGGGCACCGAGG
>NZ_AFAL01000159.1 GCF_000193225.1 Verminephrobacter aporrectodeae subsp. tuberculatae At4
ATTCGAGCGCGCGCAGGGAGGGGTCCTGCTCGATCGCGGGCGATGGTGACGGTGTGGCGTCGGCGCCGGGCGCAGGGTCCCTGGATTCGGCGCTGTCGTGCCGTGCGGGCGCCGGTGCCGGTGCTGATGCATGGCCGAGCACGCGCAGTCGAAAGGGGCCGATGCCGATGGTGTCGCTGGCCTGCAATGGCCCGTACTGCGCGTCGATGCGCTGGCCATTGACGAGCACGCCGCCAAAGCTGCCGCCATCGTCGAGCAGCACGCCCGCCGGGGTTTGGAACAGATGCGCATGCTCTTTGCCGACGCGCCAGTTGTCCAGCCGCAACTCGCAGTGCACGCTCTTGCCGATGGAGCATGTATCCGGCACCTGCATGCGCTGCTGCTGGCCGTCAGGGTGGGTGATTTCCAGATCGATCATGGGGAAGTTGCATTTCCGTTGGCAAGGACCTGTGGGGCGTGGGATGGGGCGCAGTCGGGTTACATGGACCTATTGGGCAGGGCCATTTTGTGAACCAATGCGGTCATATCGCTTTCAGAAGTCAGGCCCATAAACACCTTGGCGTCACCTTGCCGCGTGCGGTAGAGAAGCATCGGGGTTCCGCCACCCAGAGTAATCCACAGCGCTTCTGCGGAATTCAGAGCGGAACGCTCCGCCCGGGTGGGTTGCACACCGGGTATTCCGCCCAGGCGCTGCTGCCGGTTGTAATTGGAAAAATTGAGTTGCAAATCTTTCTTTCGGCCACCACGCAGGCATGCCGCACTCTTGTCGAGACTGCTTTTCGAAAGATACGCAACGGGTATCCAGACGGACGGAAGATCATGAAATGGCTTGCCGTCAATCGGTATTGACCACAATTGGGCGCAGTAGGGACAGTTTGGATCAAAGAACACATACAGCGAGGGATTTGTCATTCCGGATTGCGTGGGTATCCCGCGCAAAGCCTGGACCTGATTCCATACCTGAT
>NZ_AFAL01000158.1 GCF_000193225.1 Verminephrobacter aporrectodeae subsp. tuberculatae At4
GGACCCAGTCAGGGCCTGCGCCATGGGTGAGGTTGAATATCTCGCTTGCGACGGCTTCCAGGGCCTTGCGGTCCTGGCGCTTGGCATAGATTTCACCGAGCTTGGTGTGCACGGAGACGCGGCCGGGGCTGTGGCGCACGGCTTCCTTGAGGATTTCTTCGGCCTGGATGTCGCGTCCGTAGGCCAGATACACGTCGGCCTCGGCCACGGGGTCCACGTCGCCGCCCGCGTCGAGCTGGCTGGGGGAGTAGGCCATGGAGGTGCTTCCGCTGGTGGTCAGTGGATTGCCCGCAGCGGTATCCACGCGCTGAGCGCCGTTGGGGCCCAACAGGGAGTCATGCTGAAGGCTGCTGTTTTCGCTCTGCGTGCTGTCCCGGTTCTGCCGGGAACTGCGCGTGGCGCGGTAGCGGTAGGCGCCAAAACCCAGCAGGCCCGCAAGCACGATGCCTGCGCCTATGGGCAGTAGCGGATCTGCCATGAGGGTTGACAGGAGGCCGGGATCTTCGGCGGGGACGGCGGGAGGGGGCGCGGGTTTGGGG
>NZ_AFAL01000157.1 GCF_000193225.1 Verminephrobacter aporrectodeae subsp. tuberculatae At4
CATGAGCAGGTTGAATTTCTGGTCGGTGCCGCCGAGCTCCAGATCGCTCTTCAGCGCCACCGAGTCGTAGCCCTGCATCAGCGGGTACAGGAACTCGTGCACCGAAATCGACTGGCCGCTGGCAAAGCGTTTGTGGAAATCGTCGCGCTCCATCATGCGCGCCACGGTGTACTTGGCGGCGAGCTGGATCATTCCCGCGGCGCCCAGGGGCTCGCTCCATTCGCTGTTGTAGCGGATCTCGGTGCGCGCCGGATCGAGCACCAGGCTCGCCTGGCGGTAGTAGGTCTCGGCGTTCGCCCGGATCTGCCCGGGCGTGAGCGGCGGGCGGGTGTCGTTGCGCCCCGAGGGGTCGCCGATCAGGCCCGTGAAGTCGCCGATCAGGAAGATCACCTGGTGACCCAGGTCCTGCAACTGGCGCAGCTTGTTGAGCACCACCGTGTGGCCGATGTGGATGTCCGGCGCCGTGGGATCGAGCCCCAGCTTGATGCGCAGCGGCTGGCCCGAGGCCTCGGAGCGCACCAGCTTCCCGACCCAGGCGTCTTGTGGCAGCAGTTCCTGGGCACCGCGCAGCGAGATTTCCAGGGCCTGCCGGACCGCTTCGGAAACCGGGGACGTTGTAACGACTGATGGATGCATAAGGGGGTTTTTTGGGATGTCCGGACAGACTGCGTCGCCGCTATACTCCGGCCTGCTTTGCAAAGGCGGGATTCTAAGTGGGCCCGCTGTTTCCGCCCTCACCCTGACCCAAGCCCGTGCGCTCTGCCAAGCTGATGTAGCCGCAGCGGGAAAACGCCGGGGCTTCGCGCGATCACCCTGGGGATAGCAGCTTTGATTTACGGCCTGACCCGCGCCAGTAGCGCTTTTTTTCTCTACCGACTGTCGCGCACGATCCAGCGCTATCCCGGACGCATTGGCGCCGCTGTCGCGGCCTTGCTGCTGACGGGCGGCGGCGGCGCGTTCGCCGTGGCGTCCCTTGCGCCCGATCCGGCCGAACTGCCGGTGCGCATGCTCAGCCATTCCGTCGAATCGCTGGCTGAGAACCGCATGCTCAGCGAGCTGCAAGCCCCCGGCTTCTCGCTGTTTCGCTCCGAGCAACTGCGCAGCAGCGATACGCCGGAATCCCTGCTGCGGCGCCTGGGTGTGGCCGACCCGGCCGCGGCCGCCTTTCTGCGCAGTGACCGGTTCGTGCACCAGAACATGCTGGGTCGCAGCGGCCGCAGCGTGTCGGCGCAGACCACCGACGACCACCGTCTGATTCGCCTGACGGCGCGCTGGGTGCCCGACGGCAGCGGCAACTTCCGCCGCTTGGTCGTGGAGCGCACGGGCGATGGCTTCAGCTCGCGTGTCGAAAACGCCAAGATGGCGCTCGACAGCCGCCTCGTCGGCGGCGTCGTGAACAGCTCGCTGTTCGCTGCCACCGACGCATCGGGCATCCCGGACGCCGTGGCCGTGCAACTGGCCGAGATCTTCTCGGGCAGCATCGACTTCCAGCGCTCGCTGCGCAAGGGCGACCGCTTCTCGGTGGTGTACGAGACCCTGGAGGCCGATGGCGAGGTGCTGGGCAGCGGCCGCGTGCTCAGCGCCGAGTTCGTGAACGACGGCAAGGTCCACCAGGCGGTTTGGTTCCAGGGCGCGTACTACACGCCGGAGGGCACCAGCCTGCGCCGCGCCTACCTCACCTCCCCGGTGGAGTTCTCGCGCGTGACCAGCGGCTTCAAGATGCGCCTGCATCCCATCCTGAAAACCTGGCGCGCCCATCTGGGCACCGATTTCGCCGCGCCCACCGGCACGGCCGTGCGCACCGTGGGCGACGGCACGGTGGAGTTCGCCGGCGTGCAGAACGGCTACGGCAACGTGGTCTTCGTCAAGCACCGCAACCAGCACGTCACGGTCTATGCGCACCTGAGCCGCATCGACGTGCGCACGGGCCAAGCGCTCAGACAAGGCCAGACGCTGGGCGCTGTGGGCGCCACGGGCTGGGCCACCGGTCCGCACCTGCATTTCGAGTTCCGCGTGAACGGCCGGCACCAGGATCCGATGACCATCGTCGCGCAGAGCGAGGCGGCAGCGCCCGTCCCGCCCGCTGCACGCCCCGCCTTCGCGCGCCTGACAGCGAATATGCGCGTGCAGCTATCGGCTGC
>NZ_AFAL01000156.1 GCF_000193225.1 Verminephrobacter aporrectodeae subsp. tuberculatae At4
GCGCTGGCCCTGCTGCGCGCGAGCGCCGCGGCCTGCGGCGCGGGCCTGGTCATCGCCACGCACGACCAGCGCGTGCTGCGCGCGCTGAGCAGCGCGCAGCAGCTTGATCTGGATGCAAGGGCGCACGCGCCGCAGGAGTGCATGGCGCCATGAAGACCGTTCCCGATCTGGTCCGGCTGTCCTGGCGCTACCTGTGGTCGCGCCCGCTGGCGGCGCTGCTCAACCTGCTGCTGCTCGCGCTGGGCCTGGCCGCCATCACGCTGGTGCTGCTCGTCGCCACGCAGTTGGACGCGGCGTTCGAGCGCGACCTGAACGGCATCGACCTCGTGGTCGGCGCCAAGGGCAGCCCGCTGCAGCTCATCCTCGCGGGCGTGTTTCATATCGACGTGCCCACGGGGAATATTCCGCTGCAGGAAGTGCAGGCCCTGCGCAACGACCCGCTGGTGGCGCAGATCATCCCGCTGAGCATGGGCGACAGTTACCGTGGCCGGCGCATCGTCGGCACCACGCCCGACTATGTGGCGCATTACCACGCCACCCTGGCGCAGGGGCGGATGTGGCAAGAGCCCATGGAGGCCGTTCTGGGCGCGTCCGTGCTGCGCACCATGGCCGACGCCGCACCCGACGGCGCAGCGCTGCTCGGCGCCCGCTTCATCGGCAGCCATGGGTTGGGCGAGGGCGGGCATGCGCACGGCGAGCACCCCTACCGCATCACCGGCGTGCTGGCGCCCTGCGGTTGCGTGCTCGACCGCCTCATCCTCACGGCCACCGAATCGGTCTGGCGGGTGCACGAGGCCGCCACCGCGGACGACCCCGGAGACCTCGAAATCCTTGCGCAAGAGCGCGAAGTGACCGTGGCCCTGGTGCGTTACCGCTCGCCCCTGGCCGCGGCCACGCTGCCGCGCCGGATCAATTCCGACACCGCGCTGCAGGCGGCCGCGCCGGCCGTCGAGATCAGCCGCCTGCTGCGCCTTCTGGGCCTGGGCGCGGACGTGCTGCGCGCCTTCGGCGGCGTGCTGCTCGCCGTCGCGGTGCTCAGCGTCTTCATCGCACTGTGCAACGCCGTGCGCGAGCGGCGCGCCGATCTGGCGATGCTGCGCATGCTCGGTGCGCCGCCGCGCCGCGTCGCCGGC
>NZ_AFAL01000155.1 GCF_000193225.1 Verminephrobacter aporrectodeae subsp. tuberculatae At4
TGTTTATGAAAGTCTGTATGAGGAAATTGTCACGAGTAACTACCTCGTACAACATGACTCGGTACTTCCCGAAAACCGATACGTCACTTCCTTTTATCACGACTGAGCAGGTTGTATTTCCCTCGCCGGTAACGGTTGCATTGACTGGCGAAGGACCCACCAAGGTGCATTTTGAGGATACCCTGCTAAGATTGTCTCCTGTCACCGATAGTTGAGCAGTGGATTGATCGTCCAATTCGACGGAGGTTGGAGTAATGGAATCTACGGAAAACGGCGATTTGTCGTCTACTATTTCAACATCTACAAGAAAGTCATCCGACGTATGAAATACCTCTCCATGCTGGGATAATAGTTTGAAGCTGATGGCAGCCGATACGGAGGGGCCGGGCAAACTGTGGAAACTTTGCGGCACGAAAAAACTGAAAGTCCAATTGCCTAATTCAAAACTCTCTTCGAAATTGGTAACGTCATGCGGATCACCATTTACCAAAAGCTTCAGCTCATATATTTTTGTTCTGGTCGGGTCCACTCCGAGAAGAGGATGTACGAAAACTATTCCTTCAGTCCCGATTTTCAAAGGAAGAGGCAGGACATCCTCTACATCTACGATTGGCATAAAGTTCCAGAGTTTTTGCTTGAGCGTCATCTCAAGCGTGTTGATGACATTCTTTGGGAAGATCGGACACGGAGATTTGTGTGGGACCTTCAAAGATCGGTGATCTTGGTGGAGAGGGCGGGCTCGAACCCACGGCAAGTCACCCGCTCTCCCGGTTTGATTGAAATTGATTGGCTAAGAGAGGGTAACCGTCACACGGATCTTTTGCACTACTACTGTTTGTTCGGTGCCGCTATTCGGATTCTTATATCTGACGGTAAACTGATACGTACCCGGCTGAATAGTACCCGGGGGAGTCAAAAATTTGCATTCCATTCTGTTTGATGTACGCGTAAAAATACTCAATTGATAGGAATCCCCGAACTGGATGGAGACTATTTGCTCGAAGTTGTCTCCCACAAAATGAAAACGGAAATTGGTGCTCGTTATAAACGCTTTGATAACCGTGAAGGGAGCGCAACTATTGATTCTGAATATTGAAGCCGGAGGACTTGGCCGGAGCGTCAGCGGAAGCATGTTGGTAACATTTATCGGTTTTCCTTTATTGGTAGCCGAAAGTTTGAGGGTTGCTGTTTCCTTGAGCCGAACTTTCGGGAGAGAAGACAGGGTGCAGTCAACGCGGCATTCGGTGTTGGAAACGTGTATGATACCTCTGTGGGAAACGTCCATGGTGTACCCGCTTGCTGCATTAATCTGTATATCTCCAATACGTACGTCATCCCAAGCACAGGTAGCATCGTCTTTGGAAATTTCCAATGAGAAATTGTTACCTTGCCACAGAATACTCGGATTCATGGAAAGCAAGGTCAAAATCGGTGGAAGAATTTTTTCTTCGATATGTATGAAAATCGGTGCGATGAAAGTGTCATGAGTGGCTTCTGCGAACAAGAGTATTCGATACGTCCCGAAAACTGATACATCGCTTCCTTCGATCGTCACTGAGCAATTTGTAGCACTAGCGCCGGTGATGGTTGCGCCTACTGACGAAGGACCCACCAAGTTGCAGTTTGAGTACGCCTTGTCAAAACCGGTTCCCGTCAGCAACAGTTTGGCAGTGGATTGAGCGTCCAATTTGACGGAGGTTGGAGTAATGGAAGCTACGGAAAACAGCGATTTGTCGGTATCGATTTCAACATATATAGTGCAGTCATCCCGAGTTTGAAATATATTCCCTCCGTCCGATACTTTAAATTTGATGGTAGTCAATGCTGCGGGTCCGGCCTCACTGAGAAAACTTTGCGGCACGAAAAAACTGAAAGTCCAATCGGCTGATGCAAAATCCCTTTGATACTGGACGACGGCATGCGACGCACCATCTGACACATCCAGCGTCATGTCATGTATTATTGCCGTGGCCTGATCCACTCCGGGAATGGGTTGCACACAAATGAATCCTTCAGCCCCGATATTCAACATCGTAGGCAGGACAAACTTGATATCTATGAATGATGGCATGATAAGTTCCAGAGTTTTTGCTTGAGCGTCATCTCAAGCGTGTTGATGACATTCTTTGGGAAGATCGGACACGGAGATTTGTGTGGGACCTTTAAAGACCGGTGATCCTGGTGGAGAGGGCGGGACTCGAACCCACGGCAAGTCACCCGCTCTCCCGCCTGGATTGAAACTGATTGCCTAAGAGGTAATTTCCACGGTGATGTTTTGCACTGTTTGTGATTGTTCGGTGCCGCTTTGCGGATCAATATACTTGACGGTAAACTGATACCTACCCGCCTGAATATCAGTCGGAGGAGGCAAAAATCTGCACTGGAACCCGTATGCTGTCTGCGATATAATACCCATTTGATATGAATTTGCGAACTTGATGGAGGTTATTTGATAGAGGTTGGTTCCCAAAAAACGAAAACGAAAACTGCCGGTCTTTACACGATCTTTGGGAACCGTGAAGGGCGCACAACACGTGATTTTGAATATGCGGGCATGAGGATCTGGCTGAATCGTCAGCGGAAACGTGTTGGTAACATTTATCGGTTTTCCTTCATAGGTAGCCGAAAGTTTGAGGGTTGCTTTTTCCTTGACCCGAACTCTTGGAACAGGATCCAGGGTACAGCCAAGGCTGCCTTCGGTGTTGGAGATACGTTTGATGCTGCCGTGGGGAGCGGCGCCCATGGTGCACCCGCTTGCCGTATTGATCCGTATATCTCCAATACGCACATCATCCCAACTGCTGGTAGCCTCGTCTTTGGAAATTTTCAATGTGAAAATGTCACCCGGCGACAGAGTATCCGGTGCACTGGAAAGCAAGATCAAATTCGGCAGGGGAGCTTTTCCCTCGATATTTATGAAAATCGGTGCGATGAAAGTGTCCTGAGTAGTTGCATCGGACAAGAGTATTCGATACTTCCCGAGAACTGATACATCACTTCCTTGGATCACTACTGTGCAATTTGTAGCACTAGCGCCGGTGACAGTTGCACTTATGGGCGAAGGACCCGCCAGGTTGCAGTTTGAGAATGCCTTGTCAAGAGCGGTTCCTGTCACCGACAGTTGGGCAGTGGATTGAGCGTCCAATTTGACAGAGGTTGGAGTAATGGCAGTCACGGAAAACGGCGGTTTGTTGAGCTCTATGTCAACACATATAATATAGTCATCCATCGTTTGAAATACCTGTCCCCCGTCCAATACTTTAAAGTTGACGATGGCCGTTATGGAGGGTCCGGTTTCACTGATGAAACTTTGCGGCACGAAAAAACTGAAGGTCCAATCGGCTGATGCAAAATCCTTTTGATAATCGGTGACGACATGCGTCTGACCATCCAGCACAGTCAGCGTCAGCTCATCTATTTTTGCCTTGGTCTGATCCACCCCGGGGATGGGCTGCACACAAATGACTCCTTCAGAACCGATTTTCAACACGACAGGCATGACGAACTTGATATCTACGGGTGATGGCATGAAAGCTCCAGGGTTTTGGCGTGGGCGCGGCTGCAAGCAGGTTGGTAACAACACCCGGTTTTTCTTGGGGAAAACCGAGTGCGGGAACTGAATGTATCAATTCGTCTGGGATTGTATCAAATTTTTAAGAGCCGATCATCCAGCAGTCTGCGCGTTCGCGCCATAGGACTTGAATTTTTCGAGCACGCGGTTCATTTCTGCGATGTCCAGGATCGTTGGCGTTCCGGTGGCGCGGGCCAGCAGGTACTGGTGCGCGAGCGCCTCGACCTCGACGGCGAGCGCGAAGGCGCGGCGCAGGTCGGTGCCGATGGCGATCAGGCCGTGGTTCGCGAGCAGGCAGGCGCGCCGGTCTACGAGCGCGGCGAGCGCGTTGCGCGACAGCTCCTCGGTGCCGTAGGTGGCGTAGGGTGCGCAGCGGATGTCGTAGCCCCCGGCTGCGGCCACCATGTAGTGAAAGGCCGGGATCGCCTCGCGCTGCACGGCCAGCGCCGTGGCGTGCGTCGGATGGGCGTGCACCACCGCGCCGGCCTCGGGTCGGCAGGCGTAGATGTCGCGGTGGAAGCGCCATTCCGAGCTTGGCTTGAGCGGCCCGCTCCATTCGCCGTCCATGCGCATCCAGGCGAGCGATTCGGGGCGCATTTCGTCGTAATCGACGCCGCTCGGGCTGATCAGCAGGCCGGCTTCGTCGCCCTGCGCGCAGCGCGCGCTGATGTTGCCCGAGGTGCCTTGCGTCAGGCCGGCGCTGGCGAGCCGCTGGCAGTGCTGCACGATGGCTTGGCGCAGCGCGGTTTCGTTTTGTGGGGTGGGTGTCAGGGAGGTCATGGCGGTAGAGGTGGTGGGGGTGGGGAAGGATCAGCCGGCTGCGTCCGGTGTGTGCACGGCGCGCAACGCGGCGCGCTCGGCGTCGATGAGCGCACGGTAGTCCGCGAGTTCGGACTGCACGCGCTGCGCCGACCAGCCCAGCAGCGGCGCCACGAGGTTGGCGGCGAATGGCGCGAGCGCGCGCGCGCCGTCGGGCAGTTCGATGGACAGGTGCGTGCGGCGCACCAGCAGGTCGGCCAGCGTTTGCGCGCCCTCGGCGCGCACCGCGTACACGAGTTCGGCGGTCAGGTAGTGCGCGGCGCCGGGCAGCGGCAGGCCCAGTTCGGGCTGCGCGTCG
>NZ_AFAL01000154.1 GCF_000193225.1 Verminephrobacter aporrectodeae subsp. tuberculatae At4
GATGCAGCGCAAACCAAGTGTGAAGTCCGCTCCGAAAAATCCCAACCAGCAAATAAAGTGAAAAATATGAAAAACGTGAAGACAATAAACGTAACAGTCGATTTGACGTACGATGCAGGTAAAGGAGAAATCCAAGTGTATGGCACGCTGGTTGCAACGTATGATCCCGAACAACAACAATACATCAAGTACGCAATTACATTCAATCCAGACCTCCCCGCATTTACTCCCTTGGCCGATCAGCTGGTTAAAATTCATGTCATGTACGACTCTTTGACTTCTCCGATCGTTACATCACAGCATGGTGAGTGGCTTAAAACCCCAGTTACCATAGAAAACTTTGAGATGCCGAAACATACTTACATCGTATCTGTGAGCGTCGTACAAGGTACTCTTGTCGTTAACAGTGATCAATTTGATCTGTAAACTGGGTTGGCGTCCCTTCCATTCGCGCTCGCCGTAGAAGTTGGGACCGGGGCGGTCTTCGGAGCAAACGCCAGCGCGTCATGCGCTCCGGGGTTTATGCAACGACGACGCCCCGTCACAGCAGCACCTCGCCCGTCACGCAAGTCACCGTGCTCCTCATCGTCCTGGCTGGGGGTGAATTGCACCACCGCGCTGGCGGCCAAAAACTGTTCAATTTGCGCGATCGTCGTGAGCCGCGTCTCGTCCATGCTGACCACCATTTCCTGATGATCAACCCACCCTCGCTCGGGGCCTGCAACCGCCCCTTCAGACTCATACATCGTTGGAAATGCGGGGTTCCTTCAGACTCATACCTCGTTGGACAAGGCTTGGCACGCCGAAGTCTCCGGCCAAGGTGCTAGAGTGCCACTGCCGCGTGGTGGCCCGTTGGGCGAGACGATGCGCGCGGCCACCATGGCCAGCCCCAGGCGCTGCATGGTGACACGGACGGCCTGCAGGAACCCCAAAAATGTAAAATGCGTTAAAATTCGTGCGCGCTTCGTGGCCGTGCGGTCGGCCACAGCATCCCCAAGGCAGTCCGGCTGGCCGGATGCAGCGCAAACCAAGTCCATTCCGCAAAATCCCAACCAGCAAATGAGGTGAAAAACATGAATACCATAGACATAAAAGTCGATTTGACGTACGGTACAGAGGAGGAAGCAAGCCAAAAGTATGGCAAGTTGATTGGAACGTTTGATTCCGAAAAACAAGAATACGTCAAGTTTGTAATTACATTCAATGCAGACCTCGACGCATTCAGTTCTTTGTACGATCAGCTGGTTGCAATTCAGGTCATGTACGACAAAAAAACCACTCCGATAGTTGAATCAAAGAATAATGACTGGCTTAAAAACCCAATTACCATATACGGCTGTGATTTGTCGAAAGGTACTTATGTCGTATCTGTGAGCTCCGTAAAAGGTACTGCTGTCGTTGATAGTGATGAATTTGTTCTGTGAACTGGGTTGGCGTCCCTTCCATCCGCGCTCGCCGTAGAAGTTGGGACCGGGGCGGTCCTCGGAGCAAACGCCAGCGCGTCATGCACTCCGGGGGTTATGCCATTTCGTTAACGAGATGGGTTTGCGCAACGGCGCCGCCCCGTCACAGCAGCACCTCGCCCGTCACGCAGGTCACCGTGCTGCCACCGACCCAGATATCCGCGCCGTCGCGCCGCACGTGCACCCGCCCGGCGCGGCCCAGGCAACTGCCCTGACTCGCGACGTACTGTGCGGGGGCCAGGCCGGCGCCAATCAGCCACTGGGCCAGCGCGGCGTTGAGGCTGCCGGTGACCGGGTCTTCGATCAATCCGTTGTTGCCGGTGAAGAAGGCGCGCACTTCAAAGGCAATGCCCCGGGAATCGCTGCCATCCATGGCACCGACCACACCCAGGTCCAGCCCCGCCAGGAGGGCGCTGTCGGGTCTGAGCGCCAGCACCTGCTGCGCTGAGCGCAGCATGAGGCCGCGCCAGTGGGGGCCGTTGGCGCACCAGGCGTGGTGCAGGATGTCGCTGCGCTCCACGCCCAGGCCACGGACGATCCGTGCCACGTCGGCCTCGTCCAGGGGGTCGTTGCGGATCAGCGCCGGAGCGGCAAAGGCCAGGCGCTCGCCGTCCCGGCGCAGTGCCACCAGACCCACGCCGCATTCCTGCAGCACCTTGTCTGCCCGTTGGGGGCGGCCGCCGGCTTCGAGCCAGGCATGGCAACTGCCCAGCGTGGGGTGGCCGGCAAAGGGCAATTCGCGGCCGGGGCAGAAGATGCGCAGGCGGTAATCCGCACCGGCTGCCCGTCCCTGGGGTGTGGGCGGCAAAACGAAGGCAGCCTCGGACAGGTTGGTCCAGTGGGTGAAGTCCTGCATGGCCTGCGTGGCAAGGTCGGTGCCGTCGAGCACCACGGCCAGGGGGTTGCCGCGGTAGGGCACGCTGGTAAAGACGTCAACCTGTCTGAAGGGGCGTGGGTGCATGGCGGGGGCTCCGTGGTTCTTCAGCGGACCTCGCGAATGGCGGGCCGCAATGCCGGGGGTGATCTGCTCGACCGCGGAGCCCATGGCAGGACGGGGCTTGTGCGGCGCAGGCCTTGAATGTAGGCTCGTCCGCCAATACACCATAAATACAGTTGCAAAGTGCAGTGGCGCATCTGTATTGCTGGCCATGGCGGTACAAACCGCTGCGTTCGGGAGCCCCTTGCATGCTGACGAGATCGCCCACCCAGTCGCTGACCGAGCAGTTGTCGGCGCGAATTTCCGAGCGCATCCGCAACCGCCTGCTGGCGCCCGGCGCGCGCCTGCCCTCGGTGCGCCAGTGCGCGCAGCAAAACGGAGTGAGTCCGTCCACCGTGGTCGCGGCCTACGACCAGTTGCTGGCCCAGGGGCTGGTGCAGGCGCGCAAGAACCGGGGCTTTTTGTGCGCGAAGGCGGCCGTGCGGCGGCGGACGCCGATGCCGGCGCCACGGACCCGGCGCCGGCGGGCCAG
>NZ_AFAL01000153.1 GCF_000193225.1 Verminephrobacter aporrectodeae subsp. tuberculatae At4
TGAAGCCACTGGCCGCCAGCGCGCGGGTGGCGCAGCGCAGCGCGGGGCCGGACAGTGCGCTGTCGAATGGTGGATCGAGCAGCACCAGGTCGATGCTCGCAGGCGCCGCCCGTTCCAGCGCGGCGATGCCGTCGCCGCGCTGCACGCGCACGGTGTCCGCCCGCAGGCGCTGCTGCAGGCCGTGCAGGCGCTCCACCAGCGCGGCGTCGCGCTCCACCAACTGCACGGCCGCCGCGCCGCGCGACGCGGCCTCCAGCCCCAGGGCGCCGGTGCCGGCAAAGGCGTCCAGGCAGCGCCAGCCGCGCAGGTCCTGGCCGAGCCAGTTGAACAGGGTTTCGCGCACGCGGTCGGGTGTGGGGCGCAGGCCGGGGTGCCGGGCCACGGGAAGCCGCGTGCGCTTCCATTGCCCGCCGATGATGCGGATCGCACCCGCCGGCGCAGCGTCCAGGCTTCTTGCGCTCCGGGCAGCGCGCACCGGGTGGATCATGGCTGCCCCCCGACCACCACGGTCACCATGCGTTCGGGCTGGAGCTTGCGCGCCATGGCCGCGCGCACCTCGTCCACGGTCAGGGCCTGCACCTTCTGGCTCCACTGTTCCAGATAGTCCAGCGGCAGATCGTTCCAGGCGATGTTGGCCACGTTGCCGAGCAGTTTCTTGTTGCTGTCGATGCGCAGCGCAAAGCCGCCGACCAGGTTGTCCTTGGCGGCGCGCAGCTCGGCCTCGGTGGGGCCTTCGGCGATGAAGCGGGCGAGCTGCGCGCGCGCAACCTCGACGGCCTCGGCGGCCTGGTCGGGGCGGGTCTGCAGGCCCACGGTGAAGGCCCCCGCGTGCAGGCCGGGGGCAAAGTAGCTGTAGACGCTGTAGCTCAGGCCGCGCTGTTCGCGCAGCGCATGCGTCAGGCGCGAGACGAAGCCGCCCCCGCCCAGAATGTGGTTGCCCACCAGCAGCGCCAGAAAGTCCGGGTCGCGCCGCTGGAAACCGGGTTGGCCGATGAGCACGTGGGCCTGGGCCGACGCGAACGGGATGCGCTGCTCGGCGGGCGCGGTCAGGGCCGCGACCTCGCCCACGTCCGGCAGCGGTGCGCAGTCCGGGGTCGCGGGCAGGCGCGCGAGCAGCGTGGCCACCAGCGT
>NZ_AFAL01000152.1 GCF_000193225.1 Verminephrobacter aporrectodeae subsp. tuberculatae At4
CACGCGCCGGCCGCCGTGCAGTCGGCCTGGTTGCCCCGCGTCGCCAGCGGCGAAGCGCTGCTGGTACTGGCCCAGCAGGAGCGCAGGGCGCGCTACCGCCTCGACGTGTGCGACACCCAGGCCAGCGCGTCGGGCGCTGGCCATGCGCTCAGCGGCGCGAAGAGCCTGGTCGCAGCCGGGGACTTGGCCGACGCCTTCATCGTCGCGGCCCGGCTCGACGGCAGGATCGCGCTGTTCCTGGTGCAGCGCGCCGCCGCCGGCGTGAGCGCGCAGGGCTACGCCACGCAGGACGGCAGCCGCGCCGCCGAAGTGCGCTTCAGCGACGCCCCCGCCACGCTCCTCACCCGCGACGGCCTGGCCGCGCTGGAACAGGCCGTGGACACCGGCATTGCCGCGGCCTGCGCCGAGGCCGTGGGGGTCATGGACAGGACCCTGGCCATCACCATCGAATACCTGCGCCAGCGCCAGCAGTTCGGCGTTCCCATCGCGAGCTTTCAGGCGCTGCGCCACCGCGTGGCCGACATGAAGATGCAACTGGAATTGGCGCGCTCGATGAGCTACTACGCCAGCCTCAAACTGGACGCGCCGGCTGCGCAACGCCGCGCCGCCATGGCCCGCGCCAAGGTGCAGCTGGGCCAGTCGATGCGCTTCGTGGGCCAGCAGGCGGTGCAGTTGCACGGCGGAATCGGCGTGGCCGACGAATACATCGTGAGCCACTATTTCAAAAAGCTCACGCAGCTGGAAATGGTTTTTGGCGACACGCAGCACCACCTGGGAGAACTGTCGGGCCGCATGCAGGAGACGGCGGGCGTCTTCGCCTGACTTGGTGCCCGGCCCCGCAAATGGCAGCGCATGAAATTGCGCTTTTCGTTCGATGGCGCGATGGCGCGAAAGTCTATCTCCTGCCACTCCCCGCAGTTCCGCAATCGGTATTGTTTGTACCGGATTCGGAACTCAGCCGTGCCGGATGGCCACGGTCTTGAGCGTGGTAAAGCCGTATAGCGCCTCGAAGCCCTTTTCGCGACCGTAGCCGCTGGACTTGACGCCGCCAAACGGCAGTTCCACGCCGCCTGCGGCGCCGTAGTTGTTGATGAACACCTGGCCGCTGCGCACACGCCTGGCCATGCGCAGCTGGCGCGCGCCGTCGCGCGTCCAGATGCCTGCCACCAGGCCGAAGCGCGTGGCGTTGGCCAGTTCCACGGCCTGCTCCTCGTCCTGAAAAGCCATGGCCGAGAGCACGGGGCCAAAGACCTCCTCTTGCGCCAGGCGGTGCTGCACCGGCACGTCGCGCAGCAGGATGGGTGCCTGGTAGAAGCCGGTCTCGGGCGCTTCGTCGACCACGATGCCCTGCGCCACCGTGGGGATTCCGGCGCGCTGCGCGTCCGCCAGGAAGTCCCGCACGCGCTGCTGCTGCGCGCGGCGGATCAGCGGGCCGGCGTCCAGGTCCATGGCGGCGGGGCCAACGCGCAGCGCTTCAAAGGCCCGGCCCAGGCGCTCCAGCAGGGGTTCGTAGATCGGCGCGTGGATCAGCACGCGGGACCCCGCCGAGCAGGTCTGCCCGGCGTTCTGCACGATGGCCTGCACGACGGCGGGGACGGCGGCGTCCAGGTCGGCGTCGGCAAAGATGATTTGCGGGCTTTTCCCGCCCAGCTCCAGCGTCACGGGGCAGTGGCGCTCGGCGGCCAGCTGCTGGATCAGCGTGCCGATTGCGGGGCTGCCGGTGAAGCTGATGTGGTCGATTCCCGGGTGCCGCGCCAGCGCGTCGCCCACCTCATGGCCGTAGCCGGTGACGATGTTCAGCGCGCCCGGCGCAAGGCCCGCCTCGACCGCCAACTGCGCCACGCGGATGAGCGACAGGCAGGCGTCTTCGGCCGGCTTGACCACGCAGGCATTGCCCGCCGCGAGCGCGCCGCCCACGCTGCGGCCAAATATCTGCATGGGGTAGTTCCAGGGGATTACATGGCCCGTCACACCGTGGGGCTCGCGCCAAGTGAACGCGCTCGAGCCGTCGGCGCAGGGAATGGTCGCGCCATGGAGCTTGTCGCAGGCGCCGGCGTAGAACTCGAAGTAGCGCGCGAGCGCGAGCGCGTCGCTGCGCGCCTGCCGCGTGGGCTTGCCGCAGTCGCGCTGCTCCAGCGCGGTCAGCTCGTCGGCATGCTCCAGTATCTTGGCGGACAGCCGCTGCAGCAGGCGGCCCCGCTCGGCGGGAGCCATCTTCCAGGTGTCGTGGCACGTGCGCGCCGCGCGCACCGCGGCGTCGATGTCTTCGGCGCCGCTGCGCTGGATCGCGTCGAAGGGTTGACCGTCGGACGGGTCGATGACCGGAATCGTGCGGCCCGTTGCGCACGCGACCGGGGCATTCGCGATGTGGTTCAGTTGCATGGGCGCCGATTCTGCGCGCAAAGGACTGCGTCGCCCCGTGAAGCCCGCTTCCTCCCGGCCGAGGGCGGCGCAATCACCGATCCAGCGCCGACTTTTTCCAGGCGCTGGCCGCAGCGCCGTCGTCCCCGCGCTGCTCGGCGAGCTCGGCCAGATGGCGCCAGGCGCTGGCGCGCAGGCCGGCGTCGCCCAACTGCTCGGCGGCCTGGGTGAGCAACTGCCGGGCCTTGCCCCAGAGCTGGCGCTTCAGGCAGGCCATTCCCGCCAGGTACTGCAAGCGGGCGTCGCGCGGATTTGCCTGCTGGGCCGCTTCGATGCGCGCCAGCCAGGGGACGTCGAGCGCATCCAGCCCGGCTTCGAGGGCGCGCACGAGTTTCAGCGCGTGCTGTTCGGCGAGCGCGTCGGGCAGTTCCAGCACGAGCTCCCACACGGGCAGCAGCCAGGCGCGCACCTCGGTGGTTGTGCCGCCCAGCGCCACCAGCCGCTGCGCGGCGTGGATCGCGAGCTCGGGCATATTGCGCTCCGGGCCTTCCAGCGCGCGCCAGATCTGCTCCAGTTGCGCGCCGTCGCGCGCGCTGTCGATGAGCTCCATGGCCAGGCCGCGCACGATGCTTTGTGCTGCGCTGGGCGAGAACGCGCGGTGCTTGCCCAGCAGGCGCGCGGTGTCGAGCGCCTCCTGGGTCTGCTGCGCCAGGCGTGCGGCCTTGAGTTTGATGCGCAGCGCCAGGGTGCGCCGCGCCGCGCCTTGGGGCAGCGTGGCCAGGCGTTCAAATGCGGCGCCCGCGTCCCGGTCGTCCAGCGCCCACTGGGCGGCGCGCAGTTGCGCACCTTCGCGCATTTCCTGCTCGCTCACGCTGCCGCGTGCGGGGCCTCGCGCAGCGCCTCCTGCAAGTGGCTTGCGCGCCCGGCGTGGTCCCGCAGGGCGTGCGCGGATTCGGCCGCAAGCACGTGCGCCAGGACGCGCAATTGCTGACCGTGCGGCACGGCCTGGCCCCCCGCGGCCAGGGCCTGTTCCTGCGCCAGGGCGGCCACGGCCGCCTTGCGCGCGCGGATGAAGCGGCCGCCGAACATCTGGATGAGTGCGTCGAGCAGGGCGCCGTGCATGGCGCGTTCCTTTTGCTGCGCGCGCCAGCGGCGCGCCTTGTGCGGCAGTTCCAGCAACGCAGCGAGCGCGCGCAGTGCGGCGTACAGCGTGACGAAGCCGCCGCCCGAGACGAGCAGCACCAAGTTCAGCGACAGGTCGATGCGGTAAGGCGGCCAGAACAGGGTCACGCTGCCCTGGTTGTTGCCCGCAAACAGCGCGACGGCCACGGCCACGCCGAACAGCGCCAGGATCCACAGGGCCGCGCGCATACGGACCGCCGCCTCAACGCCCCGCAGCGGCCGTGGCCAGCGCGGAGAGGGTTTCGTCGAGCCGCGGCAATGGCGCTGCCCTCATTGCGGCCTGCACCTGCTGCAAGTCGGTGGCGGCGTTTTGCGTGCGGCGCGACGCAGGGTCGAAGTATTTGTTCAACGCGGTCGTGGCGGCGGCGAGGTCCGCCCGCGCCGATTCGAACTGGCGCGCGAGCAGCCCCAGGCGCGCGTTGAGCAGCTTGAGCTTGAGGTTTTCGCGCAGGAAGAAACTCTGTTCGGGCGCGAGCAAGATGGCCTCGGGCCGATCGATGCGGCTGACGCGCACGAGGCTGCGGGCCTCGTCGCGCAGCACCTCCCAGCCGCGCTGCAGCGCGACCTGCCAGCCGGCCAGGCCGCGCCGGTCGGCGGGCGCGCTCGTCTGCGCCGCGCCGCGCC
>NZ_AFAL01000151.1 GCF_000193225.1 Verminephrobacter aporrectodeae subsp. tuberculatae At4
CTTGCCCGCCGCCCCCCCGCCGGATGCGGCGCAGAACCATGGCGCCGCTGATCGCGCGGACGGAGCCAGCCCCCCCGCAGCGCGCCAAGGCGAGGCCATGCACCAATTGCTGGAACAGGCCGGCGTGGCCGGCGCGTCGCTGGCCACGCTGCGCGCGCAGGGCTGGCCCGCGGCCCGCGTGGCGCGGCTTGCGCAGGACTTTGAAATCACCCTGGACGCCGCCCGGCAGGCTGCGCGGACCGCCCGGTGCATCCTCACGGGCGCGGGCGCCTGGGCCTGGGATGGCGCCGCCGTGGACCAGGCCATGAACGAAGCCCCCCTGCGCCACCAGGGGCAGAGCCTGCGCATCGACCGCCTGGTGCACTGCCACCAGCCCCCCGAGCGCGCGGGCTGGTGGGTGCTGGACTACAAGAGCGCCGCCGAACCCGGGCGCCAGCCCGCGCTCATGGTGCAGTTGCAGCGCTACCGCGAAGCGGTGCAGTCGCAGACCCCGGGCGAGCGCGTGCGCGCCGCGTTCCTCACGGGCGACGGGCGCATGCTCGCGCTGCCCGATGGCGACGCCATTGCGCAGCTGGACTTGAATGGATCGCCGGGCCAGGGCGACGGCGGCGGCGCGCAGCAGATTTCCGGCCCCGATGCGGATTCGCCGCAGGGCCGTTTGTTCTGAGCGCCTTTGACATCGAGGCAGGAGGGGAGGGGGTGCGGCCGATCCGGGAGCGCCGCGTGGACAAGCGTCCAAGTTGACGGGCCTTGCCCCCGGCACTGGCTCCACAGTGAGGGCTGCTTGGTTCCCCACCTGACCCGGTTGGCCGCTTCACCATGCGAGGAGGCCCGTCGCCGGGGATTGTATGCCGGATGCGCACGGGCCCTGGCCGGCCGGGACCCAGACCGTAGAATCGGGCGCATGTCCTACCTCGTGCTCGCCCGCAAGTACCGCCCGCGCAATTTTGCCGAAATGGCAGGGCAGGAGCATGTGGTGCAGGCCCTGAGCAATGCGCTGACCCGGCAGCGCCTGCACCACGCCTACCTGTTCACGGGAACGCGCGGCGTGGGCAAGACGACGGTCGCGCGCATTCTGGCCAAGGCGCTCAACTGCCAGGGGCCCGACGGGCAGGGCGGAATCACCGCCGCGCCGTGCGGCCTGTGCCCGGCCTGCACGGACATCGACAGCGGCCGCTTCGTCGATTACACCGAGCTCGACGCCGCGTCCAACCGCGGCGTCGACGAGGTGCAGAGCCTGTTGGAGCAGGCGGTGTACAAGCCGGTGCAGGGGCGCTTCAAGGTCTTCATGATCGACGAGGTGCACATGCTCACGAACACGGCGTTCAACGCCATGCTCAAGACGCTGGAAGAGCCGCCCGAATACCTCAAGTTCGTTCTCGCCACGACCGACCCGCAGAAGGTGCCGGTCACGGTGCTCAGCCGCTGCCTGCAATTCAATCTGCGCCCCATGGCGCCGGAGACCGTGCACGCGCAGCTGGTGCAGGTGCTGGCCGCGGAGCAGGTGCCCGCAGAGCCCCAGGCGCTGCGCCTGCTGTCGCGCGCCGCGCGGGGTTCCATGCGCGACGCGCTGTCGCTCGCCGACCAGGCCATCGCCTTCGGCAACGGCCAGCTGCAGGAGGCCGCCGTGCGCCAGATGCTCGGCGCGGTGGACCACGCGCATGTCCTGGAACTCATCGACGCGCTCGCCCGGGGCGACGGCCGGACCGTTGTGGAAACCTCGGACAGGCTGCGCCGCGATGGCCTGTCCGCCGCGTCCACGCTGGAAGACATGGCCGCCGTGCTGCAGCGCATGGCGGTGCTCCAGGTCGCGCCCCCCCGGAGCGCCGATACCGCCGATACCGCTGACACCGCCGATGCGCAGGACCCCGAGGCC
>NZ_AFAL01000150.1 GCF_000193225.1 Verminephrobacter aporrectodeae subsp. tuberculatae At4
CTCGACCAGGCCATCCCCGCCGCGCTGTACACCGCCGTGGCGCAGGTGCTGGCGCACGTCTACCGCCTGAAGGCCGCCCTGCGCGGCGAGGGCCGCATGCCCGAGGACTTGCCCGAGCCCGAGGTCCCCGCGCAACTCGATCCGCTCGCGCGCAGCGCGCCGCAGGCCGCCGCATGAACCCCTTCCTGAAGTCGCTGCAGCAATGGATGGGCGCCAACGCCGGCGCGCTCCAGGGCCTGTCCGCGCCCCTGCTCGTGGTCGTCATCCTGGCGCTCATGGTGCTGCCGATCCCGCCCTGGATGCTCGACGCCTTCTTCACGCTGAACATCGCCGTGGCGCTGATGGTCATGATGGTCGCGGCGTACATGCTGCGCCCCCTGGATTTCGCGGCCTTCCCCTCCGTGCTGCTGCTCACGACCCTGATGCGCCTGTCGCTGAACGTCGCCTCCAGCCGGGTGGTGCTGCTCGAAGGCCACACCGGCGCGGGCGCAGCGGGCGCGGTGATCGAGGCCTTCGGGCATTTTCTGATCGGCGGCAACTTCGCGGTCGGCCTGATCGTGTTCGCGATCCTGGTGGTGATCAACTTCGTCGTCGTGACCAAGGGCGCGGAGCGCATCGCGGAAGTGTCCGCGCGCTTTACGCTGGACGCCATGCCCGGCAAGCAAATGGCCGTGGACGCCGACCTGAACGCCAACCTGATCGACGAAAAAGAGGCCAAGCGCCGGCGCGCCGAGGTCGCCGAGGAGGCCAACTTCTTCGGCGCCATGGACGGCGCGTCCAAGTTCGTGCGCGGCGACGCCGTCGCCGGCATCCTGATCCTGCTCATCAACCTCATCGGCGGCCTGTCCATCGGCGTCTTGCAGCACGGCCTCTCGGCGCAGCAGGCCGCCGACAGCTACATCCTGCTGGCGATCGGCGACGCGCTCGTGGCGCAGATTCCCGGCCTGCTCATCTCCGTGGCCGCGGCGATGGTGATCTCGCGCGTCGGCAAGGACCACGACATGGGGCGCCAGATCGTCCAGCAGCTGTTCATGTCGCCGCGCGTCCTGGGCGTGAGCGCGGGCGTTTTGCTGCTGCTGGGGCTGATTCCGCGCATGCCGCACTTCGTTTTCCTGGGCCTGGGGCTGCTGCTGGGCTACGGCGCCTGGCGCCTGCACACGCGCCAGAAGGCGCCGCCGCCGGAGCCGCCCGTGCCGGCCGCAGACGGCGAGGCCAGCTGGGACGACCTGCAGCCCGTGGACCCGCTGGGTCTGGAACTCGGCTACCGCCTGATCAGCCTGGTGGACAGGAACCGCCAGGGCGACCTGCTGACGCGCATCAAGGGGGTGCGCCGCAAGTTTGCCCAGGAAGTGGGCTTTCTGCCGCCCGCCGTGCACGTGCGCGACAACCTGGAGCTCAAACCCGGCGGCTACCGCATCACGCTGCGCGGCGTGATCGTCGACGAAGGCGAGGCCTTCCCCGGAATGTTCCTGGCCATCAACCCCGGCGGAATCAGCACCCCGCTCATCGGCACACCGACCACGGACCCGGCGTTCGGCCTGCCGGCGCACTGGATCGACGTGCAGCAGAAGGAAGCCGCGCAAATGGCGGGTTTTACGGTCGTTGATCCGCCAACCGTGATCGCCACCCACTTGTCACACTTGATGCAAGTGCAGGCCGCCAGGCTTCTGAGCCGCACGGAAACCCAGCAACTGGTGGAACATGTGGCCAGGCTGGCGCCCAAGCTTATCGAAGAGGTGGTTCCGAAAATGGTCTCCATCGCAGCGTTCCAGAAAGTGCTCCAGCTGCTGCTCGAAGAGTCGGTGCACATCCGCGACATCCGCAGCATCGTCGAGACCCTGGCCGAGCATGCCGGCGCCACCCCGGACCCCGCCGAGCTGGCGCGCCGCGTGCGCATTGCCCTCGCGCCGGCGATCGTGCAGCAAATCTACGGCCCGACGCGCGAGCTCGACGTGATTGCCATCGAACCCGGCCTCGAACGCCTGCTCGTGCAGGCCCTGGGCAACGCGGCGGGCCCCGCGCTCGACCCCGGCGTGGCCGACCTGCTCACGCAGAAAGCCGCCGAGGCAGCGCTCGGGCAGGAAGAGCTGGGCCTGCCCGCCTGCCTGCTGGTACCCGACACGATCCGCAACGCCGTCTCCCGTCTGGTGCGCCGCGTCGCGCCCCGGCTGCAGGTGCTCGCGCACAGTGAAATCCCGCAGACGCACAGCATCCGCATCGGGCCGATCCTCAAGGGGGCCTCTGCATGAGCATGAGCATGAACATCCAGCGCTTTCACGCCCCGACCGCCCGGCAGGCCCTGGCCAAGGCGCGCATGGCCTTTGGCGACGGCACCCTGATCCTGTCCAACCGCCCCACGCCCGAGGGCGTCGAAGTGCTGGCCACGGCCGAGGACACGCTGGGCCGATTCGACGGCGCCAGCGCACCGTCCGCACAGCCCGCGCCGCCCGTGCTGCCCGTGCGCAACGCCCCGGCGCCCGGCCCGGGCCGCAACCCGGTGGAAGAAGACGCCGAGCGGCTGAGCATGAGCACGCTGTCGTTTCAGGACTATGTGCGCGAGCGCATGCTGCGCCGCCGCCACGAGGCCAGCCCCGAAGCC
>NZ_AFAL01000149.1 GCF_000193225.1 Verminephrobacter aporrectodeae subsp. tuberculatae At4
ACATGCGCGCCAAGAATTACAAGTCCTTCAAACGCGCCATGCTGCACTGGGGCGCACCGACCGAGAACCTGGTCTACGCCGACACCAAGGGCAATATTGGCTGGGTGCCCGGCGGCCTTGCGCCCAAGCGGCCGAACTGGGATGGCCTGCTGCCCGTGCCGGGCGACGGCCGCTACGAGTGGGCCGGATTCTGGAGCGGCGACCAGCTGCCGTCGAGCTACAACCCGAAGCAGGGCTGGTTCGCCAGCGCAAACCAGATGAACCTGCCCGACGGCTACCCGTACCAGCAGCGCAAGCTGGGTTTCGAGTGGACCAACGGTTCGCGCTTTGCGCGCATCAGCGAAGTGCTGGCGGCTTTGCCGAAGGTCTCCCTGCAGGATTCGATGGACCTGCAGAACGACGACCTGTCGATTCCCGCGCGCCGCCTCACGGCCTTGCTCGATCCGCTGTCGTCAACCGATGCGCGGACGCAAGCGGCGCTGAATGTCCTCAAGGGCTGGGATTGCGTCGAGCGCGTCGATTCCGCGCCGGCGGCGTTGTATGAGGTCTGGCTCACGCGGCATCTGGGCACGGCCTTCAAGAGGGCGGTGCTGAGCCAGGACGCCGCGGCGGCGATGGGGCCGCCCGACGTCGCCGTGCTGCTCGATACGCTGGAGCAGCCGCAGGCGCGCCTGGGCGAGCAGGCAGCGCACCAGCGCGACGCTATCTTGCTGGGCAGCCTCGGCCGCGCCTACGCCGAGATGCTCACGTTGCAAGGCGAGGATCCTGCCCAATGGCAATGGGGCAGGTTGCACTACAACCTGATGGAGCACCCGCTGGCCAGCGCAGTGGATGAGGCCACGCGCGCCAAGCTGAACGTCGGCCCGCTGCCGAAGCACGGGGGACCCTATTCGCCGAACCAGTCGATGTACCGCCCCGGCGGCGACTTCCGCCAAACCAATGGCCCGTCGTTCCGCGTGGTGGTTGACGTCGGCAACTGGGACAACTCGAGGACGGTGAATGCACCGGGTCAATCGGGGGACCCGGAGAGCCCGCACTACCGCGATCTGGCCGAGAAATGGCTCCACGGCGACTACTTCCCGCTGCTGTATTCGCGCAAGGCGGTGGAGCAGGCCACGCTGCAGAAAATCGTGCTCGAGCCGGGCAAGCGGGCAGCGGGCAGCAAGCTTGGTTCGGACGCTTGCGCGCGCGATGACGCGCTCTGCCATCTGGCGCTGCGCCAGGATCGGATGCGTCCGGCGCACCCCACGGGGGCCATGCCCTGAGAGGTCGGTCGTGCGCCCGGGAACCCGTCCGCCCTTATGCCAGCCGCAGGAAGCGCGCGATCTCCGGGATGTACGCAGCAAAGTTGCTCAGCGCATGCTCCCCGCCCTCTTGCACGATGTGTCGGGCGCCGGGGTAGCGCCGGACCATTTCGTGCCAGTCGAGCAACTCGTCGCCCTTGGCAACGATGAGCAGTTCGGGCGCTGCGGGTGGCAGGCCCCGGGTGTCGAGCGCCTGGAGTTCGCCGATGTATTCGGGCAGGAAGTAAATCCGCTCGCCCGGGTTCTGCCAGGTGCCGTGCTCGCCGATGTAACGCTCAAGGCTGCGGGCCGGGTCCACGGCAGGGTTCAGCAGCACGCTGGGGCAGCCCATGCGCTGCGCCACCCAACTCGCGTAGAAGCCTCCGAGCGACGATCCGAGCACCGCCATGCTGGCCCGGGGCCAGCCGGCGATTCCCTGGGTCACCGCCTGCATGGCGGCGCGCGGCGAGGGCGGCAGCTGCGGGCACCAGAAGCTGACGGCCGGGTGCTGCTGCGCCACGTGCGCGGCCATCTGGCGCGCCTTGACCGACGCGGGCGAAGAGCGAAAACCGTGCAGGTACAGCAGATGCGTCGTTCTCATCGTGTGCTTCTCTTACTGGGCAGCACCCGGCGACGGCAGCAGACCCCGCACCCGCCCGTGCAGCTGCAGCACCTGGTCGAGGTTGTCGTATTCCATGCCGTCGGCGGTAAAGCGGTCCTGGTCCCGGGTGAGCGTGACGGGTCGGTTCGAGCGCAGGCGCCCGGTGCGCGTGAATGCGTGCAGGAACTCGCTGCGCAACTCCAGTCGCGGCTGCGCGGACACCCCGGGCCGTGCAGGCAGGGGCTCGCGCGTGACGACGGCGTGGCCGAACAATTGCACTTCCGAACCGTCGGCGTTCGTCAGCGCGCGGTCCGCCGTGGCCACGGTGACACGGCCTTCGGGGTCGATCGAGCGCATGCGCACCCTGTCGATCTCGATCCTGTCGGTGTCCGGGTAATGCCGTGCCTCCTCGCCTTGCATCTCGTTCTGCAGGCGGCCCACGGCGTCAAAGCTTTTCATGGAAAAGGACTTCATGGAGTAGTCCGGCTGGTGTTCCCACTGCCGCTCCTCGGCGAGTTGCAGCGGCTGGGGCGCGTTGCGCACCAGCCACCAACTGCCCAGCGCCAGCAGGCCCATCAGCGCGACGGGCAGGTAGAGCGTGAGCTGCTCCCAGCCCTGGCGGATCACCCGCAGCCCGTCGGTCCACCGGGCACGCGCCTGGTTCATGCGCCGTAGTCCGCGAGCAGCGCCGCATAGTGGCCCGTGGCCGTGAGCAGCAGGTCGCACAATTCGCGCGCGGCGCCGGCGCCGCCACACGCCCGGGTCACGTAATGGGCCACCTGGCGCACCTCGACCTGCGCGTTCGCCGGTGCGCAGGCCAGGGCGCTGCGGCGCAGCAGCGGCAGGTCGAGCCAGTCGTCGCCCATGGCCGCAGCCTGCGACCAGTCCAGACCCAACGTGCCCAGGATCTGCTCCGCAGCCGGGCGTTTGTTCTCGCTGCCGAAGACGGCGTGCTCCACGCCCAGCGCCGCCAGGCGCGCGCGCAGGGGCGCGCAGTCGCGCCCCGTGATCACTGCGGGCGTAATCCCCGCCCGCTGGAGCAGCCGGATCCCCTGCCCGTCCAGGGAATGGAAGCGCTTGAGGGTCTCACCCGATTCGCTGAAGTACAGGCCCCCGTCGGTCAGGACGCCGTCCACGTCGAAAAATGCCACCCGAACGCCCTGGGCGCGCAGCAGCAGTTCCGGGTCGATGCGCAGCGCGGGCACCAGCGCGGGCAGTGCGCGGGAGGGATTTTCCGGCGCGGCCATCAGATCACCTTGGCGCGCATGAGGTCGCCGATATGCACCACCCCGGTCAGCACATCGTCAGAGTCCACCACCAGCACGCTGGTGATGGCATGGGTTTCCATCATCCGGGCGGCGTCCACGGCCAGCGCGTCGGGCGCAATGCGGCGCGGGGCAGCGTGCATGACCTGCGCCGCCGTGGTGGCGCGCAGTTCGGCGCCGGACTCGATGCGGCGGCGCAAATCCCCGTCGGTGAAGATGCCCAGCACCCGGCCCGCCGCGTCCACGATGGCCGAGGCACCCAGGCCCTTGGCGCTCATCTCGCGCATGAGCTCGCCAAAGGATGCGTCGGGCGCGACGCGCGGGACCTGCGCTGCGCTGCGCATGACGTCGCGCACGTGCGTGAGCAGTCTGCGCCCGAGTGCGCCGCCGGGGTGCGAACGGGCAAAGTCTTCGGGGCGAAAGCCGCGTGCGTCGAGCAGCGCCACCGCCAGCGCGTCGCCCATGGCCAGCTGCGCGGTGGTGCTCGCCGTGGGCGCGAGGTTCAGCGGGCAGGCCTCCCGCTCCACGCCGCAATCGAGCAGCAGATCGGCGTGGCGCGCCAGCGTGGACTGCAAACCGCCCGTCATGGCGATCAGCGAGGCACCCAGGCGCTTGAGCAGCGGCAAGATGATGGTGAGCTCGGCGCTTTCGCCGCTGTTCGAGATCGCCAGCACGAGGTCGTCGCCGGTGACCATGCCCAGGTCGCCATGGCTCGCCTCGGCGGGGTGGACGAAGAACGCGGGGGTTCCGGTGGACGCCAGAGTGGCGGCGATCTTGCGCCCCACGTGGCCGCTCTTGCCCACCCCCATGACCACCATGCGCCCCCGGGTCTGGAGCACCAACTGCACGGCCCGGGCGAATGCTGCGTCCACCCGGCGCGCGAGCCCGGTCAGGGCCGCGGCTTCGATTTCAAAGGTCGCGCGGGCCAGGCGCAGGGCCTGTTCGGCGTCGAAGGGGCGCGGCGCGGCGGAGGCTGGAGTCATTCCGGGATTCTATCGACCGGGTACGCCGGGGCGCGGCGTTTGCGCGCCAGTCAGGCGCCGGACGGCCCAGCAGGCCAAGGCTCGGATAGCATCCGGGCCATGTCTTCTCTCGCCCTGACCCTGCTCTACCTGCTGGCCGCGGTGCTGGGCGTGGTGGTTTTCCGCAGCCTCAAGCTGCCCCCCATGCTGGGCTACCTGACTGCGGGCGTGCTGATCGGACCGCACGCGCTGGCGCTGGCGCAAAACTCCGAAGGGATGCGGCACCTGGGTGAGTTCGGCGTGGTGTTCCTGATGTTCGCCATCGGGCTCGAGTTCAGCCTGCCCAAGCTGCGCGCGATGCGCAAGCAGGTGTTCGGCCTGGGGCTGCTGCAGGTGCTGCTGACCATGGCCCTGGTGGCTGCGGCGGCGC
>NZ_AFAL01000148.1 GCF_000193225.1 Verminephrobacter aporrectodeae subsp. tuberculatae At4
TGCCACCAGCTGTGCTTGCTGCAGCCGCTCCAGCCATGATTCAAAGTCGGCCCAGTCCAGGATGGTGGTGTAGGCCACCGGGCGCTGCGGGGCGGCCTCGGCGACCCCGCTGGCGCCGTGCCCGGCAAACAGGTCGTCGCCGTCCGCGCCGGAACTGGCGGGCGCAGCCGGGGCCTCGGCCGAAACCGTGCGCGCCAGGCTCTTGAAGCCATATTTCTCATAGAAGGCGCGCAGTCCGCCGGTTTGCGCATCGGCCACGGTGAGCGCGTCGAGCACGGGCAGGTCGGGCAGGTCCGCGGACAGGTCGCAGTCGGTCTTGATGGTCAGGAGCCGGCGGCCCGTGGGCAGCCAGTCCCGCGTGTTGCGCAGGTTCTCGCCGGCCGCGCCCTTGATCTCGCTGGCGCGCGCCAGCAGCGCGTCGAGCGATCCGTATTCCTGCAGCCACTTGGCGGCGGTCTTGGGGCCGACCTTGGGAACGCCGGGAACGTTGTCCACGGAGTCGCCGACCAGGGTCTGGTAGTCCACCATGAGGCGCGGCGGAACGCCGAACTCGGCGCTCACGCCCGCGACGTCGCGTTTCTTGCCGCTCATGGTGTCGATGATGGTGATGTGCTCGTTCACGAGTTGCGACAAATCCTTGTCGCCGCTGGAGACGATCACCTCGATTCCCTGCGCCGCCGCCACCACCGCCAGCGTGCCGATGACGTCGTCGGCCTCGACGCCGCCGACGGCCAGCACCGTCCAGCCCAGCAGGCGCACCACCTCGTGGATGGGGCCGATCTGCGCGCGCAGGTCGTCCGGCATGGGCGCGCGCTGCGCCTTGTATTCGGGGTAGATGGCGTCGCGGAACGTGGGGCCGGAGGCGTCGAAGATGCAGGCTGCGTAATCCGCCTGCACCTCCTTGCGCAGCGCCTGCAGCATGTTGATCATGCCGCGGATGGCGCCCGTGGCAGCGCTGCCCGAATCGCCCGGAATCGCCCGCAGATCGGGCATGGCATGGTAGGCGCGGTAGATGTAGCTGGAGCCATCGACCAGCACCAGGGTCTTGTTGGCGGTCATGCGCGGATTGTGCACGGCCCGGCCCCCTGTCCGCCG
>NZ_AFAL01000147.1 GCF_000193225.1 Verminephrobacter aporrectodeae subsp. tuberculatae At4
TGTGCGGCGCAGACAGCGGGACCTGCCTCGTTGGAAATACCACGGTGGACGCGGCTGGGGCTTTCTTCTTTCTGCGCTCCTGTGCTAGATTTCAGGGCATGTTGCGCAGCATGCTCCCGTCCACCCTACGGCCAGGTCTAGTACCCGGCCGGGGTCTGCCTGCGCCCTCCCGTGTTGCCGTTCGGCGCAACACCTGACATCCCCCTGACCCCGGCCCACGAACCAGCCTTTGCACACCAGCAAAGGGCTGCAGGGGACGTCATCCGTTTTTCGTTTGACCCGTGTCCTGCCCGATGCACAGCGCAACGCGCGACGCACACACCGTTCGTGGAGCCCCTCATGATTGCCAACCCCGCTACCAAATACCAGCCCATCGCCCCCGTGGCATTGACCGATCGCCAATGGCCGTCGCGCAGCATCAGCCGCGCGCCCGTGTGGCTCTCCACCGACCTGCGCGACGGCAACCAGGCGTTGTTCGAGCCGATGAACTGCGAGCGCAAGCTGCGCCTTTTTCATGAACTGGTGCGCATCGGTTTCAAGGAGATCGAAGTCGGCTTTCCGGCCGCGTCGCAGACCGATTTCGACTGCGTGCGCCGCCTCGTCGATGACGACCTGATCCCCGACGACGTGCGCATCATGGTCATCACCCAGCTGCGCGAGGACCTGATTGCGCGCACCGTGCAGGCCGTGCGGGGTGCGCGCCACGCCATCGTGCACCTGTACAACGCCACCGCACCCGCGTGGCGGCGCACCGTGTTCGGCATGAACGTGGCGCAGATGCTGCAGCTCATCCGCCACCACGTGGACTACCTCAGACAGCTCACCGACGCGCAGCCTGCGACCCGGTGGACGCTGCAATACTCGCCCGAGACCTTCAGCGCCACCGAGCCCGACGTTTCGCTGCGCGCCTGTCAGACGGCCATCTCCGCCTGGGGCACGGGGCCCGACCGGCGCATCATCATCAACCTGCCCAGCACCGTGGAGAACGCCACGCCCAACGTGTTTGCCGACCAGATCGAGTGGATGCACCGGCGCCTTTCGCCGCGCGAGCACGTGCTGCTCTCGGTGCACCCGCACAACGACCGCGGGACGGGCGTGGCCGCGGCCGAGCTGGCCCTGATGGCCGGCGCACAACGCGTCGAAGGCTGCCTGTTCGGCAACGGCGAGCGCTGCGGCAATGTGGACATCGTGACGCTGGCGCTGAACCTGTACACCCAGGGTGTGTCTCCGGGCCTGGACTTTTCGGACATCACCGCCGTGGCCCGCGTGGCCGAGGAATGTACCGCGTTGCCCGTGCACCCGCGCCACCCCTACGCCGGCGATCTGGTGTTCACGGCCTTTTCCGGGTCGCACCAGGACGCGATCAGGAAGGGCCTTGCCGCGCAGGACCCGGACGCCGCGTGGGCCGTGCCCTACCTGCCCATAGACCCCGCCGACCTGGGGCGCACGTATGACGGCGTGATCCGGGTGAACAGCCAGTCGGGCAAGGGCGGCATCGCGTTCCTGCTCGAGCGCGGGTACGGCGTGGTGATGCCCCGGCGCATGCAAGTGGAGTTCAGCGCGCTGGTGCAGCGCCAGACCGACGCGAGCGAGACCGAGATGGGCGGCGACGCGTTGTGGGAGCTTTTCCGGGCCACTTACCTGCAGGCCCCCGCGCAACCGGCCATCGTTTGCCATAGCCACCGGCCGGGCGCAGACGGGCAGGGCATGGAGCTCGACGTCAGCATCGGCGACGCCCGCGAACGCCTGCGCGGCCAGGGCTGCGGCCCCGTCGCCGCCACGGTGGACGCGCTGGGCCTGCCGCTGCGCGTGGACCACTGCGAGGAGCGTGCCACCGGCGTCCAGACCATGGTCATCGTGGAGGCCGCCCTGGAGGGCGTGGCCGGATCCACCTTTGGCGCTGGCGCCAGCCATTGCAGCGTGACGGCCTCGGTGCAGGCCCTCGTGAACGCGGCCAACCGGCTCATGCAGCGGCGCCGGCCTGCGC
>NZ_AFAL01000146.1 GCF_000193225.1 Verminephrobacter aporrectodeae subsp. tuberculatae At4
GCTCGGCGGCCGCCGCCAGGCGCGTCGCCAGGGTCAGCGGGAAGAACGGGGTGTCGCACGGCACCGTCAGCAGCCAGGGCGTTGCGCAATGCTCCAGCCCGGTCAGAAAACCCGCCAGCGGACCCGCGTAGTCGGCCAGCACGTCCGGCCATACCGCGGCGCCAAAGGCCTCGTAAGCCGCCAGATTGCGGTTCGCGTTGATCAGCACGCTGCCCGTCTGCAACTGCAGGCGCAACAACGTGTGCAGCGCCAGCGGCAGGCCGCGAAAGGCCTGCAGGCCCTTGTCCACGCCGCCCATGCGCGCGCCCTTGCCGCCCGCGAGGACGAGGCCGGTGATGTCCTGGATATGAATCATTTCCGGGTTCGCTCTGCCGGGGGCTACCCGCCGATGTAACTCATCTCCACCCGCCGGGCACCCTGCGAGGCGTCCGCCGGCAGGCTGCTGCGCAGTTCCGAATAGCGGTCCGTGCGCCCTTGCCAGATCGGTGCGATGGCCGAGGCAATCGCTGCGTCGCTGGCGCCGCCGCGCAGCAGCGCGCGCAGATCGTAGCCCTGGGTGGCGAACAGACACAGGTACAGCCGGCCCTCGGTGGACAGGCGTGCGCGGTTGCAGGCGTGGCAAAAGGGCCGGGTCACGCTGCTGATCACGCCCACTTCGCCGAGTGCCGGGTCGTGCCGGCCTGCGGCGTCGGCGTAGCCCCAGCGCGCGGCGGTCTCTGCGGGGGCGCCGGGCTCGAGCGCGACCAGCGGCAGTTCGGCGCGCAGGCGCTCGATGAGCTCCGCGGACGGCAGCACCTCGTCCATGCGCCAGCCGTTGGTCGCGCCCACGTCCATGTATTCGATGAAGCGCAGCGTGCTGCCCGTGCCGCGAAAGTGGCGCGCCATGGGCAGAACCTCCTGGTCGTTGCTGCCCCGCTTGACCACCATGTTCACCTTCACCTGCGACAGGCCCGCCGCATGGGCGGCCTCGATTCCGTGCAGCACCTGCGCCACCGGAAAGTCCACGTCGTTCATGCGGCGGAACACCGCGTCGTCGAGCGCGTCCAGGCTCACGGTCACGCGCCCGAGCCCCGCGTCTTTCAGCGCCCGGGCCTTGCGCGCGAGCAGCGCGCCGTTCGTGGTGAGCGTCAGCTCGGGCGCCAGACCATCGACCGTGCGCAGCTGGGCCAACTGGGCCACCAGCTCTTCCAGATTCCGGCGCAGCAGGGGCTCGCCCCCCGTCAGGCGGATCTTGCGCACCCCGTGCGCCAGAAAAAGGCGCGCCAGCCGCGTGATCTCTTCAAAGCGCAGCAGCGCGCCGTGGGGCAGGTAGGGGTAGTCCCGGTGGAACACCTCCTTGGGCATGCAGTAGTTGCAACGGAAGTTGCAGCGGTCCGTGACGCTGATGCGCAGGTCGCGCAGCGGGCGGCCCCGGGCGTCTGCCAGCCGGCCCGTCGGCGCCACGGCGTGCGCGGGCACCCGCGCCGCCAAAGCGGCGCTGCGCTGGTCCACCAGAGGGATGACATGCCCGGTCATGGCGCGATTCTGCCGCATGGTCCCGGATGCAGGGGGCCAGGCTCAACCCGGGACGCTGCCCGCATCCCCTGCGGCGTAGACCTCCAGCCCCAGCGCCACCACGGTCGCCACTTCGGCGCCCACCTCGGCGCGAAATTCGGCCTGCGCCTGCGCCACCGCGTCGTGAAAGGCCTGCAACCAGGCATGCCCCGTGGCAGTGAAGCGCACCTGGCGCGCCCGGGAATCGAGCGGATCGGCCGTGCGCACGACCAGCCCCCAGGCCTCGCACTGGTCCACGAGATTCGCCATGGCCTGCTTGGTCATTCCCGCGCGCCGGGCGAGATCCGTGAGCCGGTCGCCCTGGAATGCGAGGTGGCGGGTGATGTGCACATGGGCCGCGCCCACCTGGTCGCGCGCCGCAAGATTGGACAGCGCGAGCGGCAGTTCCACGTTGCGCGCCATCAGTTGCAGCACCCGGGCGTCGAAGCGGCGCAGGGCATGCCCCATGAGGCGGCCCAGGTGGGTCTGGCGCCAGCGGTCGTCGGGCAGGGCGGAATCGGGCACGGCGTATTGTCAGCCAAACTGACTAAAAAATGGCTTAGCCAGAAGCAATCTCCCGCATAAACTGCTGCCCAGCCTATCCCGTTTGTTGTTTTTCAAGGAGTTTTCCCATGGACGTTGCAGTCAAAAGCACCCTTCCCGCGCTGCCCGTGAACACCGAAAAGGCCAAGGCGCTCGCGGCTGCGCTGGCCCAGATCGAGAAGCAGTTCGGCAAGGGAACGATCATGCGCCTGGGCGAGGGCGAGGTGATCGAGGACATACAGGTCGTCTCCACCGGCTCGCTGGGCCTGGATATCGCCCTGGGCGTCGGCGGCCTGCCCCGCGGCCGGGTGATCGAAATCTACGGCCCGGAATCCTCGGGCAAGACCACGCTCACGCTGCAGGTGATTGCCGAAATGCAAAAGCAGGGCGGCACCTGCGCGTTCGTCGACGCAGAGCACGCCCTGGACGTGCAGTACGCCCAGAAGCTGGGCGTACAACTGTCCGACCTGCTGATCAGCCAGCCGGACACCGGCGAGCAGGCGCTGGAGATCGTCGACAGCCTGGTGCGCTCCGGCGCCGTGGACCTGATCGTGGTGGACTCGGTGGCAGCGCTCACGCCCAAGGCCGAAATCGAAGGCGAAATGGGCGAGTCCCTGCCCGGCCTGCAGGCCCGCCTGATGAGCCAGGCGCTGCGCAAGCTCACCGCCACGATCAAGAAGGCGAATTGCATGGTCGTTTTCATCAACCAGATCCGCATGAAGATCGGCGTGATGTACGGCAGCCCCGAAACCACCACCGGCGGCAACGCGCTCAAGTTCTACGCCTCGGTGCGCCTCGACATCCGCCGCACCGGCACGATCAAGCGGGGCGACGAAGCCATCGGCAACGAGACCAAGGTCAAGGTGGTCAAGAACAAGGTGAGCCCCCCGTTCAAGACCGCCGAGTTCGACATTCTGTTCGGCGAAGGCATCAGCCGCGAGGGCGAGATCATCGACATGGGCGTGACCGCCAAGATCGTGGAAAAGTCCGGCGCCTGGTACGCCTACAACGGCGAGAAGATCGGCCAGGGCCGCGACAACGTGCGCGAATTCCTGCGCGAGAACACGGGGCTCGCCCGCGAGATCGAGAACAAGGTGCGCGAGAGCCTGGGCATCGTGCTGCAAGCCGCACCGGCCAGCGCCGCGGCACCGGCCGCCACCGCCCCGGCCCCGGCCCCGGCAAAGAAGTGAGCGCCCGCGCAACCCATTCGTAGCCATTCCGCAGCCAGTTCCATGGGACCGGGACCGCTCTCGCTCAGGGGCCGTGCGCTGCGGCTGCTGAGCCAGCGGGAGCACGCGCGCGCCGAGTTGCAGCGCAAGCTCGCGCCCCATGCGCGCGCGGACGAAGACCTGAACGCCGTGCTCGATGCGCTCGAAGCCCAGGGCTTCATCAGCCAGGAACGGAGCGTCGAATCGGTGCTGCAACGCCGCGCAGGCCGCATGGGGGCTGCACGCATCCGGCAGGAACTCCAGGCCAAGGGGCTGCCCCCCGAAGCCGTACAGCAGGCCGTGGCCCAGTTGCAGGGCAGCGAACTCGAACGCGCCGGCGCGGTGTGGCGCCGCAAGTTTGGCGCGCCCGCCACCGACGCGCAGTCCCGCGCCAAGCAGATGCGCTTTCTCATGGCGCGGGGATTCTCAGGCGACGTGGCGCGGCGCGTGCTGCGGGACGCGGGCACGCAGGAGGAATGATCCGCCGCGCCCGGGGCGGCGCGTCACGCGGACGAAGGATTGCTGCCCTCCAGACCCAGCATCAGCCGCAGGTTCTGCACGGCAGCGCCGCTCGCGCCCTTGCCCAGATTGTCCAGGCGCGCGAGCAACACGGCGTGGCGCTGTTCCTCGTTGGCGAACACGCGCAACTCCATCTGGTTGCTGTCGTTCAGCGCCGTGGCGTCGAGCTTTCCGTCCGCGCTCGGCGCCAGCACGCGGACCCACTGCGCGGGCGTGTTGCTCCTGGCGTAGTGCGCCGTCAGCGCGTCGTGCAGATCGGCGGCCCGGGGTGCGCCGGGCAGCAGATCGAGGTGCAGCGGCAACTGCACCAGCATGCCCTGGCAGAAGTTGCCCACGCAGGGCACGAAGATGGGACGGCGCGTGAGACCGCCGTAGCGCATGATCTCCGGCAGATGCTTGTGCTGCAGCGTGAGCGCGTAGGCCT
>NZ_AFAL01000145.1 GCF_000193225.1 Verminephrobacter aporrectodeae subsp. tuberculatae At4
TGTTCGAGGCCTGCGAGCCCTCCGGAGCGATCCGCTTGGCCACGTTGGCGAACACCATGCTCGGCGACGAGATCCTCTCGAATTTCCCCACGGCCCTGTTTGGCGGCCCCGAGCAGATGGCCGCGTGGATGGACACCGCTCCGGACGACGAACTGTCGGCCCTCTTCGAGAACCCCAACCTGAGCAACTCGTTCCTGACGGAATTGCTTGAGGGCTCCAGGTCTTGGGACGTGCCTGACGAGAAGATGCTCACCATCGTGACCATCCTGGCCAACAATGAGCGGATGCGGGCCGCCTACGCTGGCGATTCCATGGACGGCTTTGCTGAATACCTCCACGGGGCGGTGTTCAACGCGGCCTGGAAGCTCGCGGAGCGTGTCCCGACTACCGAGCGTTGGGCCTTGGCCCTGCGTTGTCTCTACAACGACTGCATGCAGATGGACGCCTTCTCCATCGAGAAGCCACTCGACTTGGTCGCCCGTTGGCATTCCGATCCAGCCGACGCCGAACTCATGGCCTGGGAATCCGAGGGATTGGCCGGTGGCTGGCTGTCACACTACCAGGGTGTTCGCAAGGGCTTGGCCAGATTGGCCTTGGCCAAGGACTACAAGCTCTTGGCCGAGCTTCTGGCCAGCGAAGATCTGGCGCTGCGCTGCGCCGCCTATTCGGACGGCGACCTCTCGCCAAGCCAGTTGTCGGCGGCCTATGACAAGGACGGGGAGTTCGCCTTCGACGGGGCGGTCCGCAACCACAAGCTGTGGCGGACGGCCCCACGCCGAGACGCGTTGGAGGAGGTCGCGTGGGCTATGGCGGACAACGACAAGCACAAGCATTCCGACCTGCCGCCGGCCACCTTCATCTTCAACCGCATCAAGGAAGACCACCAGAAGAATCACCCGGCCTGGTTCAAGGACGAGGAGGATTCCGAGGACGATCCCGGCGACAAGCCGGCCACGAAGGCGGACGTGCAGGCCTTGGCCGAAAGAATGGCCACGCCAGAAAGTGGTCAAGGCATGGAGCAGTTCAAACAGACGCTGGCCACGCTCAGCAACCACGTCGGCTGGGTGTGGTGGTTCTCGCTCGGTGCCTTGATTGCGAGCCTGCGGCACTGGTGAGGCAAATCGACCTCATCCACCGCCTGGCCGAGTTGGAAATGCACGGGGGGGCTTCGTGCTGGCCCGGCCCGCTGCACGCCCCGCTTCAGCGCTGCACCGCGCGGCGCGCCTCCTTGGGTGCCATGTCAAAGCGGCGCCCGAAGGCCGTGGCGAAATTGGCGGCGCTGCCATAGCCCGCCAGCGCAGCGGCCTGCTTGATGCTGATGCCGTCGCGCTCCAGCGCGGTGCGGGCGCGTTGCAGGCGGCTCTCGCGCATGAAATCAAATACCGTCGTGCCATAGGCGCGGCGGAAATGGCGTTGCAGCGTGTTGGCGTTCATGCCGGCGTGGCGGGTGATGTCGTCGAGTGAGAGCGTGTCGGCGGCCGCGCTGCCCAGAAATTCGCGCAGGTCGCGCAGCCGCCTGGCCAGCGCCGCATTCGGGGCCGGTCCGGGTCGGGCGGCCGGCTCGCCGGCTTGCAGCGGCGCCAGCGCCTCGGCCAGCAGGTCGAGCAGCCGGCTGTCCTGATACAGCAATTCCATCATCGGCGCGCAGGCCGGCGGGTGCAGCACCTGCTCGGCCAAGGCCACGGCGCGCGCCGAGGGCTGCCAGTCGCGCAAGGCGAGGTGGCCGCTGAGTAGCGCCTCCAGTGCCGCCGGCATGCGCGTGCCGCTGGCCGCCTGCAATTGATGCAGCCAGTCGTGCGACATGCAAAGACTGAGTCGCCGCGCGTAGCCACCGTGGCGGACGCGGCGGCTGAAGGATTCCGGCTCGGTGGCATTCACCATCACGCAGCGCGGCTGACCGCCGGCTCTGCGGGCGCCGCCGTGCGCGGCCTGGACGCAGCCGTCGTCGGCCGCGGTGCTCATGAGCACGCGTCGCTCTCCGTAAGCAATGTCCAATCCGCCCTCCAGCAGAAACACCAGGTGCAGCCCGGGCGCGCAATGGCCCTGCACGGTGGCGTCGAGCGCGTCGATGGCGTCGTCGGCATGCACGCGCAGCCCCGGCTGGAGCACGCGCACGCGGGCCGCGTGCGCGGCCAGCCACGCATGCTCAGCGGGCGCCGCAGGGCCGGACTGCGGGGGAGGGCTGGATCGTTGCTGGCTCATGGGTGCGGACTTCCTTGGGGTTCGGGTTGGCATGCGGACAGGGCTGCGGCAAAGCAGAACGTGGCTGGCGCAAACGGAAAACCGCAGTGCGGGCACGGTGCCGCTGCTAGACTTTTGCCATGCAAACAGGAATCGTTCTCATTATGTGGCGTATCTGTTCCATGCCCATGCCGGTGCAAAATTTCTGTGCCTTTCTGCCTCAGCCGCGTGCCAGCGTCGGGCTCTTTTTCCGGCTCTTGCGGCTCATTGCCCTGCTGACGGCGTTGCCCGCGTCGGCCAATGGCCCGGTCACCGTGACCGACTTGGCCGGGCGCAGCGTGCGCATTCCGGCCCGGGTGGAGCGCATCCTGCTGGGCGAGGGGCGGCTGCTGCCGGCGCTGGCGATCCTGGAGCCGGGGGACCCGAGTGCGCGGCTGGCCGGCATGATGGGCGATTTCGAACAGCTCGACGCCGCCGGCTACGCCCAATGGCGCGAGCGCTTTCCCAAACTGGACGCGGTGCCGCGCGTCGGCCGCTCCCAGGCCGGCAGCTTCAGCGACGAGCGCGCGCTGCAGTTGCGCCCGCAGGTGGCGATCTTTGGCCTGGGCGGCGGCCACGGTCCGGGCGAGCGCGACCGCGAAGCCCTGGCGCGCCTGGAGGCCGCGGGGGTGGCCGTCGTCTTCGTCGATTTCCGCCACGACCCGCTGGGCAATACGCCACGCAGCATCCGCGTGCTTGGCCAGGTGCTGGGCCAGAGCGAGCGTGCGGCGGCATTCAACGCCTATTGGCAGCAGCAGTTGCAGCGGGTGCGGCAGCGGCTGGCCGAGCGCAAGCCCGCTGCGCCAACGGTGTTTCTGGAAAGCCGGGTCGGCCTCATGAGCGAATGCTGCGACACCATGGTGGGCATGATGGGTCGGTTGCTTGATGCCGCGGGCGGACGCAACGTCGCGCGCGGACTGCTGCCGGGCGAGCAGGGCATGCTCAACCCCGAACTGCTGCTCGCGCGCCAGCCGGCGGTGTACATCGGCACCGCCATCGGCTCGGTGCCGCAAACGCCGCAGCAACAACGGCAACAACAGGCCTCGCAGCGCATCGTGCTGGGCGCCGGTGCCACGCCGGAGATGGCGCGCGCATCGTTGCGCGGCAGCCTGCGGAGACCGCTGATCAGCCCCTTGCAGGCGGTTCAGCAGGGCCGGGCGCATGCGATCTGGCACCACTTCTACAACTCGCCGTTCAACGTGGTTGCCGTGCAGGCGATGGCCCAGTGGCTGCATCCCGACCTGTTCGCCGATCTTGATCCGCGCCAGACGCTGCAGGAGATGTACCGGCGCTTTCAGCCCATCGCACTGCGGGGGGAGTACTGGATCAGTGTCGAGCCCTGAACGACATGCCACTTTGCTGCCCCCGTGGACAAGCCGGCGCCGGCTGCTGGGTACGGGCCTCGCGCTGTGCGCGCCCGGCGCAGCGCTGGCCGCGGCGCCAGCGATGAGCAGCCCGGTGCCGCCGCTGGTCGGCAGCCCGGGGGTGCGCCTGGCGCGCACGCACCGGATCGACTTGGCCGAAGCCGCCGGCCGGCCCCGCCGGCTCTTCGTCGCACTGCCCCAGGGCCCCGTGCCGCATCGCGGCCACCCCGTGCTGTGGACGCTGGACGGCAACGCCCTCTTCCCCCTGATGTCGGC
>NZ_AFAL01000144.1 GCF_000193225.1 Verminephrobacter aporrectodeae subsp. tuberculatae At4
CGCGGCGCACCGCTTGTGCATGGCGGCGCGCAGCGCCTGCTCCAGCCGGCTGCCGTCCGCCGCCCCCGTGGCCGAAGGAAAGACGAACCAGCTCCACCACCACGTCCCCGGAGAAGCCGGCCAGGGCCGGGGCGTAGACGGCGGCGTCCGACGCGTACACCAGGCACGGCTCCAGCGCCGACAGCATGCCGTGCAGGCGGCTGCGGTCCTGCGCGCGCAGGTACTCGAGATCGAGCAGGGCGTGATCCCGACGTGCATGGTCGCGAACACGCTTGGCCGTCTCAAAACCATGTCCGCAGGCAGCCTTTCAGCATGTCAAATCCCCCGCGCCGATTCGCCAAGGTCCGCAATTCCAGGCAGGGTTGGCATGGCGAGCGCATGGTATGGGGTCTGCTCGCATCCCCGGTGTTCGTCCGCAGTGGCGCCGATTCCGGGATTTTTTTCGTAACTGCTTGGCTTGGCCTCTCTGCGTAAACCATAATTTCTGATGCAATAGTTACCCAGTTCCAACGCAATCAGCCACTCCCCAAGAGGGCTGATTTTGCTTGATGAGCCGGGGGGCTTGGGGTTGGGCACACCCCCTTTTTTTCATAGTCCATAACGGGAGAACCTGATGGGAACACGCTTTAGCCGCCGCGCAGCGGATGGCACTGTCGAGCACTACGACGACAAGGAGTCGCTGGAAGCGGCCCAGAAGAAAGAGCGCTCAGGCTGGTACGGATTCTTCGGTCTGCTGATCGGCGGCGTGCTGACCTACTACGCGCTGTCGCGTTTCGGCGCGGACTGGCCGAAATGGCTGCGCTTTGGCCTCGTGGTCGTCGGCTCCGGTGGCATGGCCTACGTGCTGACCAAGCTCGGCGACGTAATCCTGTTCCTGTTCTTTGCCTTCGTGCTGCTCTGCATCCTCTTCGGCATTGGCGCGGCAATCTGGGAATCCATGTGAACCCGTCCCCAACATCACCCCCTCCACCACACGACCCCCTGTCGTTCAGCACAACAACCCGGGCGCATCCGCTTGGGCCTTGGAATCCCCCCTTCAGGACTCGGCGCTAAAGCCGATTTTCTTGACCAGCGGCCCCCAGCGCTCGAACTCCACCTGCTGGGAAGCGAGCATCTCGGCCGGGGTCGAACCCTTGGCGATCAGTCCGACGACGGCCAAGCTGTCCGCGACGGACTTCTCCTTGATGGCGGCGTTGATCGCCACGCTGGCGGCCGCGACGACGCTGGTCGGCGTCTTGATCGGGGCGTAGAAACCAAACCACTCCTCGACGGTCAACCCGGCAAAGCCCTGCTCCGCAAAGGTCGGCACTTCGGGCGAAAACGGGGAACGCGCCTTGCCCGAGGTGGCCAGCAGCCGCAGCCTGCCGACCTTGTGGTTCGGGATGAAGTCCCCGCTGGGCGCGACCATGGCCGTGACCTGCCCGCCCACCAGGTCGGTCACGCCGGGGATGGAGCCGCGATACGGCACGTGCCTGAGTTCGACCCCGCTGTCCAGACCGAGCAGGGCGCCGATGAAGTGCGTGCTCGATCCGGCTGCGGGCGATCCATAGTTGGCCTGCCCCGGGTTCGCCTTGGCCCAGGCCAGGAAGTCCTTGACCGTCTTCACGGAAGCGGGCACCAGCGGGCCCACGGCCAGCCCGTGGTGCATGATCGCGCCGATGGACACGGGCGCGAAATCCTTCACCGGGTCGTAGCTCAGCTTGCTGTAAATATGGGGATAGATCGTGGTGCACGAGAACGGCGCCAGCACGAGTGCCGTGCCGTCCGCGGGAGCGCCCTTGAGCACTTCCAACGCGATCCTTCCGCTCGCGCCGGGCTTGTTCTCCACCACCGCCGAATTGCGCGTGTAGGCGGAGCCCGCGAGCTTTTCGCCGACCCTGCGCGCCACGCTGTCGCCGGCGCTGCCCGCGGGAAAACCATAGAAGATCTTCACCTGCCCGATCGCCTGGGCCCGGGCGGCCAACGGGAACAAGGCCCCGAGCGCCGTGGCGCAGCCGGCCTGGTGCATGAATTGGCGGCGTGTGTGCATCATCCTTGTCTCCTGTTTGTGAATTATTGGGGCGGCGGGCACGGCCCTTGCACCTCGCGCAGCCGAAAGCGCTGAATCTTACCGGTCGCAGTCTTGGGCAGGCCGGTTACGAATTCGATGAAACGGGGGTACTTGTGCGGCGCCAGGCGCTCTTTCACAAAGGCTCTGAGTTCGTCCTGCGTCGCCGTCTGGCCGTCCTTGAGCACCACGAGCGCCTTTGGTTTGATGAGGCCGTCGGCGTCCTGCTTGCCGATTACCGCCGCCTCGAGCACCGCGGCGTGCTGCACCAGGGTCGCCTCGACCTCGACCGGTGAAACATACATGCCGCTGACTTTGAGCATGTCGTCGCTGCGCCCCGCGCAGGTGTAGTAGCCCTCGGCGTCGCGCAAGTAATGGACTGGGACCGGCTCGGGCAGATGCTCGCGCGCGAAGGGCGTCTGCATCTGGAGACATACTGAGCCGTGCCAGTGCCCCGCGAATAGCGGCACAACGGTGTGCCATCGTGCGGGCCCATCCACGCCATGACATCTCCTCTGGCTCGCACCATGTCGCCAAATGGCGACAAGGCCCACGATCATGCCGGCCGGACGCCTGAAGGCGTGACGATTTATCTGAGAAACAGGGCTTAAGCGATTGATTCATATGGAATTTATTGCCATTGCAAGCCGTTCATCTTGCCCCATGGCAACATGAATTGCCGTCCACAAGCCGGCCAATTCCTTGCCCACGCAGTCCTTCTTGTCGCCAGATGGCGACATGAACAACGACCTGCTGGATGGACGCATGAAGCCGTGAAGGCTTATCCGAGAAAACAGGGATAACTGATTGATTCATATGGTATTTATTGCCATTGCAAGAGTTCATTTTGCCCCATGGCAACATGAACTACCTTCTGCAAATCGGTCAATCCCTTGTCAACCTGTCACCTCCTGTCGCCAAATAGTGACACAAAACCCCCGATTTGCCGGCTAAACCACAGGGATTGCAGCTGCTGATATCGAAGACGCGATCCAAGTCCTTGATATAAAACGGTTTTTACCACCTGGCACAGAATTTGCCCTAGGGGTGACATGCCAGTCGTGCGTATCCGTTTTCCGCGCTCCACCTGCCTCATCGCAGCGTCGGTGGTCAGGGCGTTGTTGCATGAATCGATTGGCTGGCCGTGATACCCATCATGCAATAACGCCATACGAAAGTACCGTCAATCATGTGTTCCAACAAAGGAGTCCGTCATGATAAAAACTTTGCTCACCCTCATGCTTCTGGTCGGCGCCCTGCTGACCGCCTGCGGAGACGGGGACGGCGTGCAGACGCAGCCGCCTGACGCAGCGTCCGCGCCCGAGCCCGCGCCCGTGGGAAGAATCGATCGTTCCGATGTGGGTCCGGCGCAAGTGATCTCTCTCTCGCTCAAGGAACTGGACCTTCCTGCGGGCGCCGACCAGGTCACGCCCTCGGGCGCCGTATCGGACGCCTTGCTCAAGGACGGACAACTGCGCTTTTCCACCCCCGGCGACACCGGCGAGGACCAGGAAGCGGCGTTCGAGATCAGGAGCGGCTCCACAACGTCGGTGCGCCATCTGTTGATCAGGTCACCGCGGCCGACTGCCGTAGAGACGTACGATCACACGCCTGACGAGTCCCCGCCGCTCCCGGAACTGACCATCGAGGGCCTGGGGCCAGACAACACACTGACCGGCGCCCCACTGACTTTCAGGGTAAAAGGATTGTCCGCGCCGGACCTGAAGGACTTCAGCAGAGGGTGGATCACCGATGGAAGAACCAGTACCATCTTGGTGACGTTGAAGGACTTCTGGTCTTTCAATCCGGAAGATTCCAGCCTTTCGATCTCGGGCCCGGCCATGCAGCGAATACTGGGCATGCTGCCAAAGGGCGATTTTGAGTTGGGACTGAACTTGAGTTCCAGCATGGCCAACGGCAAGAAGGGGTTTACGGCTGTCTATTACGCGCGGGTGATGAAGGCGGACGCGCGGCTGTCGGGCAAGCTGCTCTCGCAGCAGGGCGATCCCGTCAGCTCGCTGCGGGCCGCAAGGTTTTGCTCGAGGGGCTTCATACGCAGATGCGGGCCGTCGCCGTGCTGGACGCCAATGGCGCCTTTGCGTTCGAGCGCGTATTGCCCGATGTCTATTTTCTGACCTTGAGCGATCTGGACTATCCAAATGCCATCAGAACCAGTTTTCCGATCTACGAAGACAGCACGCAGGTCCAGGTCAGCATGGTGGTCCCGTCGGGCCTGGGGGTCGATACCGGCGCCAAGACAGCTGCGAAGCGAACGCATCCGGGTTCGCTGGATGCCAGGAGCAGCGTGACGCAAGACGGCAAGGGGCCCGCCGCACGCAGCATCCCCGCGACCAAGCGCTCGGCGCCATCGGCTCCGCTCTCCGCAGAGGGGATCGATCGCGCGGTCTTTAGCGCCACTGCGGTCGAGCAGGACCAACCCGTGAACAAGAAGATTGACTTCAAAGTGCCGGTCGGCACCGAGAGCGTCGGCGTCAAGATTACCGTGTTTGCCGAGGAATCTCTGTTCTACCCCGTAATGAGCATGGCCGAAATGAGGCAACTGGCCGAGAAACGTCTGCAATCCGGGGAGCGTCCACCAAAGAAAAGAAAGTACAACGATTCTTGGTCGTACTCTGTCGTGGGACTTCCGGACACCCAGCTTTCGGCCAGCGGGGTGGTAAGCGAAGTGCGTCATTATGATATCCAGGGCCGCATGACCAAGACCATGTGCGTAGACGTGGCCAAGCAGACCCAGAACGCTGCTCTGAGCATCAGCGGCAGCGTGGGCGCAACGAATATCGGCGACGACCTTCTGCCAATCACCACGACGGTCGAACTGACGCTGGAATGCAGAAAGCTCAAAAGTTCGTCGCCCAAAATCGAAGTCTCTTCGGCCAAATTCCTGTCGCCGAACAAGAATTCCCATCCGGTAATTTCCCCGAAAAACATTGGGGATGGGACCGAGGGCAATTTGGCCGGTCTCTACCTGTCAATCCCGAAAGGCAGCAGCGACAACACCAACACGATTCCGCTTGAAATCAAGTATTCGCCAGCCGATGCGAACATCACCGAAGTGAACTTGGGGATTAATGGGCTGATTTCGGGTAGCACGGGGGGCATTCCCCCGGCTTTTTCCACCGTCAATCTGTTGACGCAAAATCATACCAGCACGCCTGGCCAGATCAAGTTCCCTGGAATTTCTCTGCCCATCTTCCCTGATCAAGGGACCAGGGAAAGGGAAAAGGTGGCCATCACGGTCCGTCTCAAAGGCAGTGTAGGGGGCGTCGAGGTGCGTTCCGATCCCGCGGCGGGTGGCCGGGTCGCATTTTCTGATGGAAGGAATGAATTTAAGCCACTCTACCTTGCAGGAGAGGTTGAAGGCCTGTCCGGCCAACGCTATGGCCCGCGCGATAACGGTGGCGATTCGTGGGCTACCGCACGAACCATCGACAAGCTTCTCGCCAGCCCTTACCCCTTCAACGACATCAGCAGCCAGCATGTCACCCAAACCAGCGCCGGAGGTTCAATTCTCGATCATCAAGGCCACAGCGATGGCCAGCAGATCGACATGCGCTACGCCGACGGCCAAGGTGGCTATAGCGAAGCGCTGGGCGGGGCGAATAATGGCGAATACATCAAGCAACTGATCTACGCCGCCGCGTCCGAGGTGAAAAACAACATAACACCAAAACCAAAATTGAAAGCATTGCAAGATTGGATTCTCAAAAACCGTACCATGCTTGCGTTTGAGGCGCGTCATCAAAAAACCCGCATCATCTATATCGGAAACTCGTTCATCGAAGAGGCACTTGTCAAAGGGAAATTTCCATCCGACTCGGCCGCCAGGTCAGGCGATATTCCCGGATGGGGTGCATGGACGGACATGCCAGCGAAGGTCAGGCCCGCACCCAAGCACCTGCACCATTGGCACCTGAGCGTCTCGGACGAGAATGCCTGAGCGTACCGGCGCAACCGCAAGCGCGTTTTGTGCTCGCCGGGGCCGCTGCAATCCGGTAGCGGCCCCAACTAACTGGCCGTGATACCCATCATGCAATAACGCCATACGAAAGTACCGTCAATCATGTGTACCAAAGGAGTTCGTCATGATAAAAACTTTGCTCACCCTCATGCTTCTGGTCGGCGCCCTGCTGACCGCCTGCGGAGACGGGGACGGCGTGCAGACGCAGCCGCCTGACGCAGCGCCGCGCCCGAGCCCGCGCCTGTGGGAAGAATCGATCGTCTCGATGTTGGTCCGGCGCAAGTGATCTCTCTCTCGCTCAAGGAACTGGACCTTCCTGCGGGCGCCGACAAGGTCACGCCCTCGGGCGCCGTATCGGACGCCTTGCTCAAGGACGGGCAACTGCGCTTCCACCCCCGGCGACACCGGGGAGGATCAGGAAGCGGCGTTCGAGATCAGGAGTGGCGCCACCACGTCGGTGCGCCATCTGTTGCTCAGGTCCCCGCGGCCGACTGTCGTAGAGGCGTACGAGCACACGCCCGGCAAGTTCCCGCCGCGCCCGGAACTGACCGTCGAGGGCCTGGGGCCAGACAATGCACTGACCGGCGCCCCACTGACTTTCAGGGTGAAAGGATTGTCCGCGCCGGATCTGAAGGAGCGCAGCAGAGGGGAGATCGCCGTCTCCACCGCCGAAAGAGCTTATAACCTCTTGGTGAAGTTGGATGACTTCTGGTCTTTTAATCCGGAAGATTCCAGCCTTTCGATCTCGGGCCCGGCCATGCAGCAAATTCTGGGCATGCTGCCAAAGGGCGACTTTGAGTTGGCATTGAACTTGAGCTCCAGGGCCAACGGCAAAGAGTTTACGGCTGTCTATTACACGCGGGTGATGAAGGCGGACGCGCGGCTGTCGGGCAAGTTGCTCTCGCAGCAAGGCGATCCGGTCAGCTCGCTGGCGGGCCGCAAGGTTTTGCTTGAGGGGATTCATACGCGGATGCGGGCCGTCGCCGTGCTGGACGCCAATGGCGCTTTTGCGTTCGAGCGCGTATTGCCCGATGTCTATTTTCTGACCTTGAGCGACCTGGACTATCCAAATGCCATCAGAATCAGTTTTCCGATCTACGAAGACAGCACGCAGGTCCAAGTCTCCATGGTGGTTCCGCCGGGCCTGGGAGTCGATACCGGCGCCAAGACAGCCACAAAGCAAACGCCCCCGGGTTCGCTGGATGCCAGGAGCAGCGTGACGCAAGACGGCCAGGGCCCCACTGCACGCAGCATCCCCGCGACCAAGCGCTCGGCGCCATCGGCCCCACTCTCCGCAGAAGGGGTCAATCGCGCGGTCTTTAGCGCCACTGCGGTCGAGCAGGACCAACCCGTGAACAAGAAGATTGACTTCAAGGTGCCGGTCGGCACCGAGAGCGTCGGCGTCAAGATTACCGTGTTTTCCGAGGAGTCTCTGCTCAATCCCATATTGAGTGCGTCCGAAGTGGAGCAACTGATCAAGAAATATGAGCAATCCCGGGAGAGTCCCCCAGAGAAGAAAAAGTACAGCGATTCCTGGTCGTATTCTGTCGTGGGACTTCCAGACACAGACATCCAGCTTTCGGCCAGCGGTTTGGCAAACAAATTGGAGTACGATGCCCAGGGCCGAATGACCAAGACCATGTGCGTGGACGTGGCCGAGCAGACCCAGAACGCGGCGTTGAACATCAGCGGCAGCGTGGGCGCAACGAATATCGGAGACAAGCTTCTGCCAATCACCACGACGGTCGAACTGACGCTGGAATGCAGAAAGCCCAAAAGTTCATCCGCCAAAAGCGGACGTCCGCTTGACCAAGCTATCCGCCCAGCTTGAAAAGCAGCAGGACCACGAGAACCGACCCCCAGTTTGATCAGGCCATGCCCGCCAACACCCGGATCGGAGCCAGCGTCGCTTCGGGAACGTCGATGCCCAGGCTCTGCGCCCTGACCGCGAGATCGAAGCGCCGGTACCCCGGCACGCGCACGCCTGCGTCCAGCAGCATCGCCGACATCAACGCCTCCACCCGTGCGAAGTAGGTGACCGAACCGGACAGCGCCGACGGGTCCACAACGATGAACGCCTGACCCAGCTTGGGCCGATTGCCTTCCTTGACGAAGAAGGAATCGGCCTGCGCGCCAAACTGTGCACCGGTGAGCGAAGTGACCAGCAGTTCGACGATCAAAGCCAGCATCGCGCCCTTGGCGCCGCCCGCCGGCAGCATGGAGCCTTCCAGTCCCTTGGCGGGGTCGGTGGTCGGATTGCCTTGCGCGTCGAGCGCCCAACCCAACGGAATGGCTTCGCCCTTCTTCGCCGCGAGCATCAACTTGCCGCGCGCCACTTCGGACAAGGAAAGGTCCACGGTCACCGGCTTGGCGCCCTGGCGCGGGAACACCGCAGCAATCGGGTTGGTGCCGAAAAGCGCGCGCCTCCCGCCGGCGGCGGGCATGGCGGCCGGAGCGTTGCCAAAAGCCAGGCCGACCAGGCCCTCTGCGGCCACTGCCTCCAAGTGATGCGCAGCGACACCGAAATGGTGGCTGTTGGTGACGGCCCCGATGGCGATGCCGCAGGCCCTGGCGCGCGCAATGGCTTGCCCGACAGCGAGTTCGCAGGCCGCGAAGGC
>NZ_AFAL01000143.1 GCF_000193225.1 Verminephrobacter aporrectodeae subsp. tuberculatae At4
GCTGGCCAACTGGGCGTAGATGTCGCCCAGGTTCTCCTGCGCTGCGGCGTAGCCCGGGTTGCTGCGCAGCGCCATCTCCAGCGCTGCGCGGGCCTCGTCGAGCTGGTTCCGGCTGGCGTACAGCACGGCCAGATTGTTGTAGGGCTCGGGCAGTTCGGGGTAATCCTGGGTGAGCTCGGTGAAGGTGGCGATGGCCTGCGCCGGCTTGCCGGACTCCATTTCGGCCACGCCGCGCAGAAAGCGCAGCTGCAGGTCGCGCGGCTGGGCGGCCAGGCGCTGCTCGGTTTCGGTCAGCGCCTGCTGCGCCTTGCCGGCCTGAAGCAACCGGGTGATGTCGGCATGGTCGTCGGCCTGGGCCGCGCCCGTACCCATACTCAGCAGGGCGCTCAGTGCCAGCGGACGCAGCAGACGTGAAAACAGGCGCAGGACTTGCTTCATGGAGGATATGCCAAAGGGGTGCCGAGCGGGGCTTATACTGCCACGGATTGTAGTCCGGGGTCCCCCGCTTGGCCGCCCGCTGCAGTTGGGCAAAGCCCTTCGCCGCCCCATTCCATTGCCCCCTGTTACCGTCAATCCCATGAGTCTGCGCATCTACAGCACGCTATCGCGTGCCTTGGAGGAGTTTTCCCCGCTCGAACCCGGTCATGTGCGCATGTACGTGTGCGGCATGACCGTGGACAACCTGTGCCACGTCGGCCACGCGCGCATGCTGATGGCCTTCGACGTGGTGCAGCGCTGGCTCCAGGCCAGCGGACTGCGCGTCACCTACGTGCGCAACATCACGGATATCGACGACAAGATCATCCGGCGTGCGCTCGAGCGCGGCATCACCATCGCCGCCCTGACCCAGGAAATGATTGCCGCCATGCACGCCGACATGGCGACCCTGGGCATCGATCCCCCACGCAGGAGCCCCGCGCCACGCACTATGTGCCCCGGATGCTGGCGCTCATCGGCGCACTCGAGGCCAAGGGCCTGGCATACCGCGCCAGCAATGGCGACGTGAACTACGCGGTGCGCAGGTTCCCGGGCTACGGCAAGCTCTCGGGCAAGTCGCTGGATGAACTGCGTGCCGGCGAGCGCGTGGCGGTGTCCGACGGCAAGCAGGACCCGCTGGACTTCGTGCTGTGGAAGTCCGCAAAACCGGAAGACCCCCCACAAGCCCGGTGGGACAGCGCCTATGGCACGGGTCGCCCCGGCTGGCATATCGAGTGCTCGGCCATGAGCTGCGCCACCCTGGGCGAGAGCTTCGACATCCATGGCGGCGGTGCGGACCTGCAGTTTCCCCACCACGAGAACGAAATCGCCCAAAGCGAAGGGGCCACGGGCAAGCCGCTCGCGCGCCTGTGGATGCACAACGGCTTTGTGCGCGTGGACGACGAGAAGATGAGCAAATCGCTGGGCAACTTCTTCACCATCCGCGACGTGCTCCAGCGCTACGGCGCCGAGACCGTGCGCTTCTTCATCGTGCGCACGCATTACCGCAGCGCGCTCAACTACAGCGACGCCCATCTGGACGACGCGCGCCAGGCCCTCAGGCGTCTGTACACGGCGCTGAGCCTGGTGCACCCGGCGGACGACGGGGCGGCCATCGACTGGGCCGCGCCCCATGCCGCGCGTTTCAAGGCGGCCATGGACGAGGACTTCGGCACGCCCGGGGCCGTGGCCGTGCTGTTTGAACTGGCCGGCGCGGTAAACAAGACCCGCGCGCCCGATTTGGCCGGGCAGCTCAAGGCGCTGGGCGGCATCCTGGGGCTGCTGCAGGGCGACCCCGAGGCCTTTCTGCAGGCCGGTGTGGAAGCGGTGGACACGGACGAGATCCAGGCCCGGATCGCGGCCCGCGCAGCGGCCAAGGCGGCGCGCAATTTTGCCGAGGCCGACCGCATCCGCGATGCGCTGCTGGCCCGGGGAATCGTGCTCAAGGACTCCGCGGCGGGAACCACCTGGGAAGCCGCGCCGTGATCCCCGTGCTGTTCATGCCGTGGATGGAAGGCCCTTGCGGGGCACAGGGAGCACGCAGTGGTGGCGGTTAAGAAACCCATGCCCTCCGACGCGCCGCACGCCGCGTCCGTGCACGCCACGCCCGGCTACTGGGCCGAGGCCTGCAAGCACCTGATGAAAAAGGACCGGGTGATGAAGCGCCTGATCTCCCAGTCCGGGGACGTGGCACTGCAAACGCGCGGCGACGCGTTCACCACCCTGGCGCGCAGCATCGTCGGGCAGCAGATTTCCGTGAAGGCGGCGCAGACCGTGTGGGAGCGCTTTGCCGCGCTGCTGCGCAGCATGCAGCCCGCGAGCGTGCTCGGACTGCGCGCCGAGGACATGCGGGCCGCGGGCCTGTCGGCGCGCAAGGTCGATTACCTGCTGGCCCTGGCCCTGCATTTCGAGCAAGGCCGGGTGCACGTGCAGGACTGGGTGGCGATGGACGACGAGGCCATCATTGCGGAACTGGTGGCCATCCGCGGCATCGGCCGCTGGACGGCCGAGATGTTCCTCATCTTCCACCTGATGCGGCCGAATGTGCTGCCGCTGGACGACGTGGGGCTGCTCAACGGCATCAGCCGGAGTTACTTCTCGGGCGACCCCGTGAGCCGCAGCGACGCCCGCGAGGTGGCCGAGGCCTGGAGGCCGTGGTGCAGCGTTGCGACTTGGTATATTTGGCGCTCGCTGGACCCCCTGCCGGTTGCCTACTGATGTCCCTCCCCGCAACCCATACCGGCACATGAAGCTGCGCCGCCAGGGAGGCGGGCTGCGCGCTGGCGCTGGCCCGGGGCGCATGCGGGCAAGCCGGGGAGCGTGTGCTGTTCGATGCGGCCCTGCGGGGCGCGACCCAAGGAGAAAACGGTGGTGAAAAAAACCTTTCTGGATTTCGAACAGCCGATTGCCGAACTCGAATCCAAAATCGAAGAACTGCGCTACGTGCAGACCGAGAGCGCGGTGGACATCTCGGAAGAAATCGACCTGCTGAGCAAAAAAAGCCAGCAACTCACCAAGGACATCTACAGCGACCTGAGTCCCTGGAAGATCACCAAGATCGCGCGCCACCCCGAGCGCCCCTACACGCTCGACTACCTGCGCGACATCTTCACCGGCTTCGTCGAACTGCACGGCGACCGCCACTACGCGGACGACCTGTCCATCGTCGGCGGCCTGGCGCGTTTCAACGGCCATGCCTGCATGGTGCTCGGCCACCAGAAGGGCCGCGGCACGAAGGAGCGCGCGCTGCGCAACTTCGGCATGAGCAAGCCCGAGGGCTACCGCAAGGCCCTGCGCCTGATGCTGACGGCCGAGAAGTTCCATCTGCCCGTGTTCACCTTCGTCGACACGCCCGGCGCCTATCCCGGAATCGACGCCGAGGAGCGCGGCCAGTCCGAAGCCATAGGGCGCAACATCTTCGAGATGGCGCAGCTCGAGGTGCCCATCATCACCACCATCATTGGTGAAGGCGGATCGGGCGGCGCACTGGCCATCAGCGTGGCCGACCAAGTGGTGATGCTGCAATACGCCATCTACTCCGTCATCAGCCCCGAAGGCTGCGCCTCCATTCTCTGGAAAACCAGCGACAAGGCGCAGGAAGCGGCCGACGCGCTCGGCATCACGGCGCATCGCCTGAAGGCGCTGGGTCTGGTGGACAAGATCGTGAACGAACCGGTCGGCGGCGCGCACCGCGACCACAAACAGATGGCCGCGTTCCTCAAGCGCGCCCTGGGCGACGCGTTCCGCCAGGTCGCGGACCTCAAACCCCGGGACCTGCT
>NZ_AFAL01000142.1 GCF_000193225.1 Verminephrobacter aporrectodeae subsp. tuberculatae At4
CAGCCCTCCGGGGCCCCAACCGCTGGTTGCGCGCACGGTGATCCGGGTTCAAGCCTTGCGAAACCGGGTCGGGTAGACAAGCCAGGATGCGGCAAGCATCGGGGGAGACGCATGCAAAAGCGGAGCAGTGTGTCATCAGCGTGTTGCATCCGTGACTCCCTGCGCTGCGAAGCATGGTTCTCCGCCGGGCACCGGCGCGCGCCGCTGCGGCGTGCTTTCTTTCTGGATCAGGGAGCGGTTCTGAGTGCCTGCAAGGCGGCGGCAAACTCTTGTTCGGACGCGAGCCGCCGCATGGGCGGCAACGCAGCCAGCAGGCGCTGGCCATAGCCCATGGTGAGTAGCCGGGTATCGCCGATCACCAGAATGCCCCGGTCCGACTCGCGCCGGATCAGGCGCCCGGCGCCCTGCTTGAGCGCCACCGCGGCCTCGGGCAGCGAATACGAAGGGAACGCCTTCCCGCCCGCCTTTTCGATGCGCTGCGCGCGCGCCTCGACCAAGGGATCTCCGGGCGGTGGAAACGGCAGCTTGTCGATGACCACGAGTTGCAGCGCGTCCCCCGGAACGTCGAAGCCTTCCCAGAATGTGGCGGAGGCCACCAGCACGCAGCCTGGCTGACCCGCTGTGGCCCCGGCGCGAAAGCGCTCCATGAGCCGCCGTTTGGGCCACTCGCCCTGGACCAGCACCTGCAGATCGTCCCGGGCTTCGAAGCGGGCCTTGAGCGCGTCGCCGATGGTGCGCAAGGCCTTGAGCGTCGTGGTGAGCACCAGGGTGCGGCCGCACAGCGGCTCTGCGGCGTCTCCCACCCACTGCGCCAGGGTCCGGCTGTGCGTCGGCTCTGCGGGCGGGGGCAGATGGCGGGGAACGTACAGGGCCGCCTGCGCTGCGTAGTCGAAGGGGCTGGCGACGCGCAAAATTTCTGCATCCTGCAAACCCGCGCGCTGCGTGAACCAGGTCAGCTGCTCGTCCTCACCCAGGGTCGCCGAGGTAAAGATCCAGGCCCTGCCGGGGTCCATTGCCGGCGGTTGCGCGTCCCCGTCTGCGGACTCGGATTCGGATTCGGCGGGATCCGCGAGGACGCGCGTGCGCATGGCCACCGCGATGTCCAGCGGTGACTCGATCAGGCGCAGCTGCGCCCCCACATCGACCCAGCGCACCACCGCATCCGGCGGGGCCGGGTCCGAGAAGCGGGCCAGATGCGCCAGCAACTCGCTGCCGCGCGCATGCAGGCGCACAAAGTCCGGAGCCATCTCGCTGACCATGGCGAGCGCATCCCGGGCCTGCGTGCAAGCCACTGCGACACGGCGCAGCGCGTCCTGCCACTGCGCGCCCGGCACGCCCTCGGGGGTCTCCTGCGTCCAGCGCAGCTTGGACCCGACCGGCGTTTTTTCCGCCACAAGGCGCAGGTCCCGTGCGGCAAGTTCCACCAGGGTGGCAAGCCCCGCCCAGTCCGCCATGCCGCGGGCATATTGCAGGCCCGCGGCCAGCAGGTCCTTGCCGAAATCCAGCAGTTGGCCCGTGGACAGCTGCGCGCCCAGGAACTGCACCCCGGTCTCGTTGATCTGGTGCGCTTCGTCGAACACCACGACGCGCACGCTCGGCAGCAGCTCGGCCATGCCGGACTCGCGCACCGCGACGTCGGCAAAGAAAAGATGGTGGTTGATGACCACGATGTCGGCCGCAAGCGCCTCGCGCCGCGCCAAGTGCACATGGCATTCACGAAACCGCGGGCATGGGGAGCCCAGGCAGTTTTCCCGCGTGGACGTGATCAGGGGAATCACGGGCGAGCGCTCGTCGAGCCCGGCAAGCTCGGCCAGATCGCCGGCTCGCGTGTGGCGTGACCAGTCCTGCACCCGGGCCAGCACCCGCGCAATATCCCGTTCTTGCGCCAGGGCATCCTGGCGCGCGAGTTCCATGCGGTAGCGGCACAGATAGCTGGCGCGGCCCTTGAGCAGGGCCGTGCGCACGGGCAGGCCCAGCGTCTCGACCAGGCGCGGCAGGTCGCGCGCGAAGAGTTGCTCCTGCAGCGCCTTGGTGGCCGTGGACAGCAGCACCCGCTCGCCGCTGAGCAGCGCGGGGACCAGATAGGAGAAGGTCTTGCCCACGCCCGTTCCCGCCTCCACCACCAGGGCGCCACCGGTTTCAATGGTCCGCGCGACGGCCATGGCCATGCGGGTCTGCCCCTCGCGCGGCTGGAAATGCGCATCCACCCGTGCCAGCACGTTGTCCGGGGCAAAAACCTGCGCAACCCGCTCGGGCAGGGTCGTCGGCAGGCTCTTGCGGCCGGGGCTCGCGCCTGTGCGTCGCGGTGCGTTCGATCCGCTGTCCGTGGGGGGCGCGTGGGGGTTGGGTTTCAAGGCGGGGGTGCCGTGGGAGTGAAAAAACGCCCCGGGCGGCCGGATAATACGCGCTCGACCCGCTTTTCCCGACGACCGCGTGCGCGCGCCGCCCCCACACGACCACCAGCATGACCAAAGGGTTCCGCCTTATTGCATCCACCGGCATCCACCAGGGTGACCGGGAATACCAGCAGGATCAGGTGGCCCTGATCTCGCACGAGAGGCACAATGGCTGCGTGCTCGGCGTGATTGCCGACGGCATGGGCGGGCGCAGCGGCGGGCGCCATGCATCCGACCAGATCGTGTTCACGGCGCAGCAGCTGTTCGAGCGCTACTCGCCCGACGCCGACGACGCGGCGGCCCTGCTCAGGAACATGGTCGAAGAAACGCACCTCGTCATCCGGCTGATCGCCATATCGGCCGAGCAGAAACCCCACAGCACCATCGCGGCTTTCCTGATCAACCCGCGTGGCGACTGCCACTGGGTGCACGCGGGCGACTCGCGCATCTACCACTTCCGGGGGGACCAGCTGGTTTTTCGCACCAGCGACCACTCGTACGTGCAAGCCCTGGTGGACCGGGGTGAATTGACCGAGGAACAAGCCCAGCGCCACCCGCAATCGAACATCCTGCTCGGCTGCCTGGGCGCCGAACGCGACCCCCCGGTCACGGCGCACGCGATCGCGCAGCTGCAACCAGGCGATGCGCTGCTGGCTTGCAGCGATGGCTTGTGGAACTACTTCACGCAGGCCGAACTCGCGTCCGTGGTGGACGGCTTGCCACCCCGGAAAGCGACGGAGGTGCTCGTCGAAGAAGCCCGGGTCCGGGCGTGCGGCAAGGGCGACAACCTGTCGCTGGTGATCGTGAAGATCGCCGCGCTGGCGCAGGAAGAACCGCTGGCCCATCCCGCAGCCATGGGCACGGGTCCTCCATGAGCACGGCCTGCGCACCAGCGCGCTGGCGTTGCGCCGTACACCCAGGTTTCGCGCGAGCGCCCTTCGCGCGGGTACATCTGGCGGAAGCACCCGCGCCGCACGAAGCCGAGCGACTCGGCGACGCGCCGCGACGGCAGGTTGGCTTCGTGGATCCACAGCTCGACGCGGTCGAGCCGCAGCTGCCGGAAGCCTTCGTCCAGCGCGGCGCGCGCGGCTTCGCGCACGTAGCCCTGCGAACGGTGGTCGGCGTGCACCGCATAGCCGAAGCCGGGGATGCCGGCGTAGCCGAGGAACCCGAGGAAGCCGATGGCCCGCGCGGGATCGGCCGCGGTGCGCAGCGTCCACCAGCGCGCATGCGGCGGCCGCAGCATGGATTCGATCGTCGCGCGCGTGTCGTCCACGGATGCGTGCGGCAGGGTGTGCCAGTACGGCATCGCCCCGGGATCGTGGAACAGCGGGAA
>NZ_AFAL01000141.1 GCF_000193225.1 Verminephrobacter aporrectodeae subsp. tuberculatae At4
CGCCCGCGCAGCGCGGCGGAACGCCCGCCAAGGTGAAGCGCCGCTGAGCCTGCGTCACCCGGCCTGGTGGCGCCCGCGTGTCAGCGCCGGTCCGCGAGCGCGTGCGCGATCGTTCCCAGGTCCACGTACTCCAGTTCGCTGCCCACGGGGACCCCGCGCGCCAGCCGCGTCACGTGCAGCCCCCGGCTCTTGAGCGCCTCGCTGATCACATGCGCCGTGGCCTCCCCCTCGGCGTTGAAGTTGGTCGCAAGAATCACCTCCTGCACCGCGCCATTGGTGGCGCGCTCCATGAGTTTTTGCAGGCCGATCTCCTTGGGGCCGACGCCATCGAGCGGGCTGAGACGTCCCATGAGCACAAAGTACAGCCCCTTGAACGCCCCCGTGCGCTCCAACGCCGACTGGTCTGCGGGCGTCTCGACGACGCACAGCCGCGTGGCATCGCGCTTCGGGTCCAGGCAGGTGTGGCAGACCCCGGCCTCGGTAAACGTATGGCAGCGCGCGCAGTGCTGCACCGACCCTGCCGCCTCGTGCAGCGCGCGCGACAGCACGCGCGCGCCTTCGCGGTCGCGCTGCAACAGATGAAACGCCATGCGCTGCGCCGATTTCAGCCCCACCCCGGGCAAGCGGCGCAGCGCCTGAATCAGGGCGTCAAGGGAGTCGCTGGAGGACATGAGGAAGCAGTGCCAGGCCAATGCCAAGCCGCCCGCGGACCCGGTAGGCGGGGCGGGCGGTCAGCCGCAGGGCGTCAGAACGGGAGTTTCATTCCGCCGGGCAGGCCCGGAAAGCCCTGCGTGAGCTTGCCCATCTTCTCCGCAGCAGTCTCCTCGGCCTTGCGCAGCGCCGCATTGAAGGCAGCGGCCACCAGGTCTTCGAGCATGTCCTTGTCCTCGGCCAGCAGGCTGGGGTCGATGGTGATTCGCTTGACGTCGTGCTTGCAGGTCATCAGCACCTTCACGAGGCCGGCGCCGGATTCCGCCTCGACCTCGATGAACGCCAGTTCCTCCTGCGCCTTCTTCAGGTTGTCCTGCATTGTCTGGGCCTGCTTCATGAGGCCGGCGAGCTGTCCTTTGTTGAACATGGGGGGTCCTTTGCGTGAGAGAAATTGCAGGCTGTGGGGAGCGGGAACTCACTCCGGTCTGACGCTGCCCGGAACG
>NZ_AFAL01000140.1 GCF_000193225.1 Verminephrobacter aporrectodeae subsp. tuberculatae At4
TGACGGCAAGCTGTTCTGGGGGCTGGACGGCCTGCCCATGCTGCGCGCGTATCTGGACGGCGACGCATGGTTCGACGGGGGCGATTGGGAAGCAGTCTCCCGCGTCCCCTCGGGGCTGGCGGGCTGAGGGCCGAAGCCTTTGCGGGGGCGACGGGGCCTGCATTCCCGCATGTCGAAAGCCTGTGCACGGGTTTCACCGGATCTTGTCAGAGAGCGGTCAGTTTGGCGCAAGCTCCCGTTGGTTTCGCGTCAGAGCCCGGTCAGTGCCGGCTCCGAGAATGCGCGTGCAGCCGCGCCGCCAGCGCGGTCCAAACAATCAGCATTCAGGAGATAAACACACCATGGCAACAGCCCATCACGCACCGCGCCCGATGTCGCGCGAGGAGAAGAAGCTCATCTTCGCTTCCTCGCTCGGCACCGTTTTCGAGTGGTACGACTTTTACTTATACGGCGCGCTCGCTGCCATCATCGCCAAGAAGTTTTTCAGCAGTCTGGATGAGACTTCGGCGTTCATCTTCGCGCTGTTGGCGTTTGCTGCGGGCTTCATCGTGCGGCCGTTTGGCGCTCTGGTCTTTGGTCGCCTTGGCGACATGGTCGGTCGCAAGTACACCTTCCTGGTCACCATCCTGATCATGGGCCTGTCAACCTTTCTCGTGGGCTGCTTGCCCACCTATGAGTCGGTCGGCGTGGCGGCTCCCGTTGCCCTGATCGCCCTGCGCCTGCTGCAGGGTCTGGCGCTCGGCGGCGAGTACGGCGGCGCGGCCACCTATGTGGCCGAGCATTCACCCCAGGGCAAGCGCGGCGCCTACACGGCCTGGATTCAGACCACGGCCACGCTGGGTCTGTTTCTGTCGCTGGTCATGATTCTGGTAATCCGCAGCGTTCTGGGCGAGGAAGCCTTCGCCGATTGGGGCTGGCGTATTCCATTCCTCGTGTCCATCTTGCTGCTGGGCGTCTCGCTCTGGATCCGCCTGTCGATGAACGAATCGCCGGCCTTCCAGAAGATGAAGGCCGAGGGCAAGACCTCCAAGGCGCCCCTGACCGAGTCCTTCGGCCAGTGGAAGAACCTCAGGATCGTGATCCTGGCGCTGCTGGGCCTGACCGCCGGCCAGGCCGCGGTGTGGTATTCGGGCCAGTTCTACGCCCAAATCTTTCTGACCCAGGCGCTCAAGGTCGATCTCTCGACCGCCAACATCCTCGTTGCCTTGTCGCTGTTGATCGGTACGCCGTTCTTCATCGTGTTCGGCACCCTGTCGGACCGCATCGGCCGCAAGCCCATCATTTTGCTGGGCTGTCTGCTGGCTGCGCTGACCTACTTCCCCGTGTTCGGCGCGCTGACCCGGGCGGCCAACCCGGCGCTGGCCGAGGCCCAGGCCAAGAACCGGGTGCTCGTCACGGCCGACTCCGCCGAGTGCTCGTTCCAGTTCAACCCCACGGGCACTGCCAAGTTCACCAGTTCCTGCGACATCGCCAAGCAGGTGCTGGCCGGCGCTTCGGTGAGTTACGAAAATGCCCCGGGGGCGGTGGGCGCTCCGGCCACGATCAGGATCGGCGAGATCGTGATCACCGCCTACTCCAGCCAAGGTCTGCCGGCGGACGAGGCCAGGAAAAAGGACGCCGAGTTCAAAAAGGCCGTGACCGAGGCCCTGAAGACTGCGGGCTATCCGAACAAGGCCGACCCCGAGCGCATCAACAAGGTCCTGGTCGTCGCGCTCCTGACCTATCTGGTGCTGCTCGTGACCATGGTCTACGGCCCCATCGCCGCCATGCTGGTGGAACTGTTTCCGACCCGCATCCGCTACACCTCGATGTCCCTGCCCTACCACATCGGCAACGGCTGGTTCGGCGGCATGCTGCCCCCCATGGCGGTGGCCATCG
>NZ_AFAL01000139.1 GCF_000193225.1 Verminephrobacter aporrectodeae subsp. tuberculatae At4
TGGAGCCGCCGCCGCGCACCAGCGCGATGACGTCGATCGCCGGAGTCTGGTCGGGGTGGGCCCCGGGCACCGCGCGCGCGCGGGCCAGCAGATACAGTTTTTCCAGCGCCTCGATGATCGACGGCGGCGCGGCCGCGCCCTGCACCTGCGCCGGAACCAGCAGCACCGGGATATGCGGCACGCGGCGGCGCAGGGCCGTGATCACGTCGTGCAGCGCCGCGGCCCCGGGCGACGTGACCAGGCCGATGCCGCGCGGTTGCAGTGGCAGCGCGCGCTTGCGCGCGCTGTCGAAGAGTCCTTCGGCGTCGAGCCGGGCCTTGAGCCGCAGGAAGCGCTCGAACAGCGCTCCCTGCCCGGCGCGCTGCATGCTCTCGACGATGAACTGCAGGTCCCCGCGCGCCTCGTAGACCCCCAGGCGGCCGCGCAGTTCGACCAATTGGCCGTCGCAGGGCGCGAAGTCGAGCAGGTCGGCGGCGCGGCGGAACATGGCGCAGCGTAGCTGGCCGCTGGCGTCCTTGATCGAAAAATAGCAATGCCCGCTGGACGCACGCGACCAGCCCGTGACCTCGCCGCGCACCGCGACCGGATTGAAACGCAGTTGCAGGGCGTCAGCAATGGCGCGGCATAGCGCGCCAACCTCCCACACGCGGGCCGAAACGGCGGGTTCCGGACGTTCAAACATAAGGAGCGGCGGGCCTTGGCGCGGTGTTCACACGCTGAGTACTCCACAGAAACCGGCGAGCGGCAGGGAACACGCCGATGCCCGCGAAAACTGACTGCAAAATGTCAGGACCCGTGCAAGTCCTTGATATATATGGGGCTAAGGTTTTCACTGAGTACTCTTTTATCCGTCTGCTGCGGGTCAGGCACGCGCCCGCAGGGCGCCCGAAGCGGTTTGCCCACAAAGTTATCCACAGTTCTGTGGCGCTGCGCGAGCGTGGGGCAGGGCGATTCGCCAAGTGACGGTTTGTCACGCGAGAGCCAGAGCGAGCTGGGCATAATCCCCGGCTTGCTTTAATCTGCGCGGAGAGAGAATTTGCTGTCCATCATACAGGCCGCGGGCTGGCCCATCTGGCCCCTGATCGCGTGCTCCATTTTGGGGATGGCGCTTGTTTTCGAGCGTTTCGTGGCCCTCAAGACGGCCCGCGTCGCGCCCCCGAAACTGCTCGACGAAGCGATCGCGGTGTCGTCCAAGGCGCTGCCCACGCCCGACGTGGTGAACCAGCTTGCGCAGAGCTCGGCCCTGGGCGAGGTACTCGCCAGCGGCCTGCGTCGCCTGAACAGCGCGCCCCAGAGCAGCGAAACCGACGTGCGCGCCGCCATGGAGGGCACGGGGCGCGCCGTGGCGCATCGCCTGGAGAAATACCTGTCGGCGCTGGCCACCATCGCCTCCGCCGCCCCCTTGCTGGGCCTGCTCGGCACCGTGATCGGAATGATCGAGATCTTCGGTTCGCAGGCCGGCTCGGGCGGCGTGGGCCAGGCGCTGGGCGGCGGCAACCCGGCCCAGCTGGCGCACGGCATTTCGATCGCCCTGTACAACACGGCGTTCGGGCTCATCGTGGCCATCCCTGCGCTGATCTTCTGGCGCTACTTCCGCGCCCGCGTGGACGCCTACCTGCTCACGCTGGAACTGGCCTCCGAGCAGTTCGTGCGCCACATTTTGCAGTTGCGCAAGACGAAATGAACTTCCGCCCGCGCGCCAAGGACGAACCCGAGATCAACCTGATCCCGTTCATCGACGTGTTGCTGGTGATCCTCATCTTCCTGATGCTGACCACCACCTACAGCAAGTTCACGCAATTGCAGCTCACGCTGCCCGTGGCGGACGCCGAGGCGCAGCGCGACTACCCCCGGGAGGTGATCGTCTCCGTTGCCGCCGACGGCCGCTACGCCGTGAACCAGGGCGGCGTCGATGGCCGGAGCGTGGACGCCGTGGCGCAGGCGCTGCGCAGCGCCGCCGGCCGGGACAGCGTGGTGGTCATCAGCGCCGACGCCCTGTCGTCGCACCAGTCCGTGGTCACGGTGATGGAGGCCGCGCGCCGCGTGGGGCTGGTGCAGATCACGTTTGCCACGCAGTCGTCCGCGGCTTCGCGCGCGGCCAGACGCTGACGCGCATGGCCAACCCCGCCTCCGCCCGCCCGGTCCCCGGTCCTGCAGCGCTGCACGGCCTGCAAAAGATCTGGCAGACCCGGGGCCTCGCGGCCTGGGCGCTGTGGCCGCTGTCACGGCTTTATGCGGCGCTGGCGGCGCTGCGCCGCGGGCTGTACCGCGCCGGGGTGTTCGCGGCCGAACACCCGGGTTGCCCGGTGATCGTCGTCGGGAACGTGATCGCCGGAGGCGCGGGAAAGACCCCCGTGGTCATCGCGCTCGTGCAATACCTGCAGGCGCGCGGGCTGCGCGTCGGCGTGATCTCGCGTGGCCATGGGCGCAGCACCCGCGACTGCCGCGCGGTGCTGCCCGGCAGCCCGGCCAGCGAGGTGGGCGACGAACCCGCGCTCATCGCGCGCCGCATTTGCGCAGGGGGGGACGGCACCGTCCCCGGCGTTCCCGGCGTGCCCATCTTCGTGGCCACGCGCCGCGTTGCCGCCGCGCGCGCGCTGCTCGCCGCGCATCCGCAAACCGACGTGCTCGTGTGCGACGACGGCCTGCAGCACCTGGCCCTGCTGCGCGATCTGGAAATCT
>NZ_AFAL01000138.1 GCF_000193225.1 Verminephrobacter aporrectodeae subsp. tuberculatae At4
CTGCGCGATGCCTTCAAAAAACTGGACCCGCGCGTGCAGTGGCGCAACCCGGTGATGTCCGTGGTGTACGTGGGCAGCGCCTTCAGCAGCGCGCTGGCCGCGAGCGCGCCCGACGCCTTTACCGCCGCCGTCGCGCTGTGGCTGTGGTTCACGGTGCTGTTTGCCAATTTTGCCGAGGCCCTGGCCGAGGGGCGCAGCAAGGCGCAGGCCGCGTCGCTGCGCGGCCTCAAGCAAGAGACCTGGGCGAAGAAGCTCGCCGGCACGTTCGAGCGCAGCACCCCGCACAGCGCCATGACCTGGCTGCCGCTGGAGGCGGGCCAGCTGCGCCGGGGCGACGTGGTGCTGGTCGAGGCCGGCGACATCGTTCCCGCCGACGGCGAGGTGATGGACGGCGTGGCCTCGGTGGACGAGAGCGCGATCACGGGCGAATCGGCCCCGGTGATCCGCGAGGCGGGCGGCGATTTCTCGGCCGTGACCGGCGGCACGCGCGTGCTCTCGGACTGGGTCGTGGTGCAGGTGGTGGTGAACCCGGGCGAGACCTTTGTGGACCGCATGATCGCCATGGTGGAGAACGCCCGGCGCCAGAAGACGCCCAACGAGATCGCGCTGACCATTTTGCTGGTGGCGCTGAGCATCGTGTTCCTCGGCGTGGTGGTCACGCTGCTGCCGTTCTCGGTGTTTGGCGTGCAGGCCAGCGGCGCGGGCGAGCCCGTGAGTCTGGTGGTGCTGGTGGCCCTGCTCGTGTGCCTGATTCCCACGACCATCGCCGGCCTGCTCAGCGCCATCGGCGTGGCGGGAATGAGCCGCATGCTGGAGGCGAACGTGATCGCCACCTCGGGCCGCGCGGTCGAGGCGGCGGGCGACGTGGACGTGCTGCTGCTCGACAAGACCGGCACCATCACGCTGGGCAACCGGCAGGCCAGCGCCTTCGTCCCCGCGCCCGGCGTCACCGAGTCCGAGCTCGCGGACGTGGCGCAGCTGGCCTCCCTGGCCGACGAAACGCCCGAGGGCCGCAGCATCGTGGTGCTCGCCAAGCAGCGCTTCAAGCTGCGCGAGCGCGACCTGGCGACCCTGGGCGCGCAGTTCGTGCACTTCACGGCGCAAACGCGCATGAGCGGCGCCGACCTGCCCGGCCCGCGCCTGCTGCGCAAGGGCGCCGCAGACGCCGTGCGCAAACACGTGCAGGCGCTGGGCGGGCGCTTTCCTGCCGCGCTGCAAAACGCCGTGGACGATGTCTCGCGCCGCGGCAGCACGCCGCTGGTGGTGGCCGACGGCGCGCGCGTGCTCGGTGTGGTGGAGCTCAAGGACGTGATCAAGGGCGGCATCCGGGAGCGCTTTGCCGAGCTGCGTCGCATGGGAATCAAGACGGTGATGGTGACCGGCGACAACCGCCTGACCGCCGCCGCGATCGCCGCCGAGGCGGGGGTGGACGACTTTCTCGCCGAGGCCACGCCCGAGGCCAAGCTCAAGCTCATCCGCGACTACCAGAGCACCGGGCGGCTGGTCGCGATGACGGGCGACGGAACGAACGACGCCCCCGCGCTCGCGCAGGCCGACGTGGCCGTGGCGATGAACACCGGCACGCAGGCCGCGAAGGAGGCCGGCAACATGGTCGACCTGGACAGCAACCCGACCAAGCTCATCGAGATCGTCGAGACCGGCAAGCAGATGCTCATGACGCGCGGCGCGCTGACCACCTTCAGCATTGCCAACGACATCGCGAAGTATTTCGCCATCGTTCCCGCGGCGTTCGTCGGCACCTACCCGCAGCTGTCGGCGCTGAACTTCATGCAGCTGGCCAGCCCGTCGTCGGCGATCCTCTCGGCCGTGGTGTTCAACGCGCTGATCATCGTCTGCCTGATTCCGCTGGCGCTGCGCGGCGTGCGCTACCGCGCCGTGGGCGCCGCCGCGCTGCTGCGCCGCAACCTGGCGATTTACGGGCTCGGTGGCGTGCTGCTTCCGTTCATCGGCATCAAGGCGATCGACATGCTGATCGCTGCCCTGGGACTGGTTTGATTTCCGAAAGCCCCGCACCATGACCGAATCCCTTGCCCACCCCGCGCCCGATGCGGGCGCAACGCCACCCGCCCGCTGCGGCCTGCTGCGCCCGGCGCTCGTGCTGTTCGTGCTGTTCTCGGTACTCACCGGGCTGCTCTACCCGCTGGCCGTCACGGGCGTTGCGCAAACCGTGTTTGCGCACCAGGCGAACGGCAGCCTCGTGCGCCGCGACGGCCGGCTGCTGGGGTCGGAACTGATCGGGCAAACGTTCACCGCGCCGGGCCACTTCTGGGGCCGCCCCAGCGCCACCACGCCCCTGCCCTACGACGGCCTGGCGTCGGGCGGGTCGAATCTGGCGCCGGGCAACCCGGCGTTGCTCGACGCCGTGCAGGCGCGCGTGCAGGCGCTGCGCGCCGCAGACCCGGAGAACACACGGCCCGTCCCGGTGGACCTCGTGACCGCCTCGGCGAGCGGGCTGGACCCGCACATCAGCGTCGCCGCGGCGAACTACCAGAGCGGCCGCGTGGCCCGCTCCGCGGCTTGCCCCCCGAGCAGGTCCAGGCGCTGGTGCAGCAGCACACCGAAGGCCCCTGGCTGGGCTTTCTGGGCGAGCCCCGGGTGAACGTGCTCGCGCTGAACCTCGCGCTGGACGCAACCCGGCGCCCCGCCAAGCCATGATCCGCAGGCCCGGCCATGCTCGCAATCCTGCTGGCCACGCTGGTGCTCGCACTGCCCATGCTGCTCGCCTGGTGGCTGGTCACGCGCCCGGGCGCTGCGCGCAATGCGCCAGGCGACAATGACGACGCGCACACCGCATCGCAGCCCCCGCGCAGCAGCGAATGACCCGGAATGCACGACGACGCCACACGCCCTGACCCCGACGCCCTGCTGGAGCGCTTGCACAGCGAGGAGGCCCAGGCCCGGCGCGGGCGGCTGAAGATCTTTTTCGGCGCCTGCGCGGGCGTGGGCAAGACCTACGCCATGCTGTCCGCGGCCCGCGCCGCGCAGGCGCAGGGCCTGCCCGTCATCATCGGCGTGGTGGAAACCCATGGCCGCGCCGACACCGAGGCGCTGATCCGCCAAGCGCCCGACCTGCCCCGCCTGCCGCTGCGTGCCCTGGCGTACAAGGACCGCACGCTGCCGGAGTTCGACCTCGACGCGGCGCTCGCCTGGGGCGCGCAGCACCCCGAAGGACTCGTGCTGCTCGACGAACTGGCGCACAGCAACGTGGCCGGATCGCGCCACCCCAAGCGCTGGCAGGACGCCGAAGAATTGCTCGCCGCGGGCGTCGATCTGTACTCGACCATGAACGTCCAGCACCTGGAGAGCCTGAACGACATCGTCAACGGAATCACCGGAATCCGCGTATGGGAGACCGTTCCGGACCAGTTCTTCGACGCCGCCGACGAGGTGCTGGTGATCGACCTGCCGCCCGATGAACTGCTCGAGCGCCTGAAGGCGGGCAAGGTGTACCTGCCGCAGCAGGCCGAGCGTGCGGCCGCCCATTTTTTTCGCAAGGGCAACCTGCTCGCACTGCGCGAGCTCGCGCTGCGCTGCACGGCGGACCGGGTGGACGACGAAATGCGCGCCTACCGCCGCACCAGCATCAGCACCGCGACGCCGGTGTGGCCCAACCGCGAGGCCCTGCTGGCCTGCGTGGGCCCGGGCGCGAACGGCGAGAAAGTGGTGCGCAGCTGCGCCCGCCTGGCCGCGCAGCTGGAACTGCCCTGGCATGCCGTGCACGTGGAGGCCCCCGGCCAGCCGGCGCCGTCTGCCGCACTGCTGGCGCAGGTCGAGCGCAGCCTGAAGCTGGCGCAGGAACTCGGGGCCAGCGCCTGCAACATGCTGTCCGCCACCGCGCGCGCGCCAGCGCTGGTGCGCTACGCGCGCGAGAACAACCTGGTGCGCATGGTGATGGGCCGCAGCACCCGCCGCTGGCCCTGGCAGGAAACGCTCGCCGAGCAGTTGGGCAAGCTGGCC
>NZ_AFAL01000137.1 GCF_000193225.1 Verminephrobacter aporrectodeae subsp. tuberculatae At4
CGACGTGGCGCGCATGAACCGCTACGAGGTGCATGGCCTGCGCGTATCGAGCTCCGCCGTGCGCCAGGCGCTGGCCCGGGGCGACATGGCGGCGGCGGCGCGCCTGCTCGGGCGCCCGTACGCCGTCTCCGGCCACGTGGTGCATGGCCGCAAGCTCGGGCGCACGCTGGGCGCGACCGGTTCGGGCGCCGGCTTTCGCACCCTGAACCTGCGCTTTGCGCACTGGAAGCCCGCCGCCAGCGGCATCTTCGCCGTGCTGGTGCACGGGCTCGGCGCGGCGCCGCTGCCGGGCGTGGCGAACCTGGGCGTGCGCCCCTCGCTCGACCCCGACGACGTGAACGGCGGCCGCGTGCTGCTGGAGACGCACTGCCTGCAATGGCCCGCCGACCTGGGCCCCGAAGGGGCTTACGGTAAGATCGTGCGCGTGGAACTGCTGCACAAATTGCACGATGAGCTGAAGTACGCCGGTCTCGACGCCCTGACTGCGGGAATCGCCAAGGACTGCGCCGACGCACGCGCCTACTTTGCCACGGTGCACGCCGGAACCCTGCGCCAGACCACACGCGACCGAATTTGAGAGCGCAGCGCCCACCCGGCGCACGCGGCGGCGACCATCGCCTTGCGCGCTCCCCATCATGCTGCGGACCCACCCCGCAGCGCCCAGTCTTCAAGGCCCCCCGATGTCTGATACCGCCCGCCCCGCCCCCGCTGCCACGGACTACCGCAGCACGCTGAACCTGCCCGACACCCCCTTCCCCATGCGCGGCGATCTGCCCAAGCGCGAGCCGCTCTGGGTCAGTCAGTGGCAGGAACAGGGGCTCTACCAGCTCCTGCGCGAGGCGCGCCGCGGCGCGCCCAAGTTCATCCTGCACGACGGCCCGCCCTACGCCAACGGCCAAATCCACATGGGCCACGCGGTGAACAAGATCCTCAAGGACATGATCACCAAGGCGCGCCAGCTCGAGGGCTTCGACGCGTTCTACGTGCCCGGCTGGGACTGCCACGGCCTGCCGATCGAGAACATGATCGAAAAGAAGCATGGTCGAAAGCTCTCGCGCGACACCATGCAGGCCAGGAGCCGCGCGTACGCCACCGGGCAGATCGCGCAGCAGATGGCCGACTTCCAGCGCCTGGGCGTTCTCGGCGAATGGGACAGGCCCTACAAGACCATGGACTTCGCGAACGAGGCGGGCGTGATCCGTGCGTTCAAGCGCGTGATCGAGCGCGGCTTCGTGTACCGGGGCCTCAAGCCCGTGTACTGGTGCTTTGACTGCGGCAGCTCGCTGGCCGAGTTCGAGATCGAGTACGCCGACAAGCTCAGCGTCGCGCTGGACGTGGCCTTCAAGGCGCACGAGCGCGCCCGGCTGGCGGCGGCGTTCGGCCTGCCGGCGCTGGACAGGGACGTATTTGCCGTCATTTGGACCACCACCGCCTGGACCATTCCCGCGAACCAGGCGCTGAACCTCAACCCCGCGATCGACTACGCGCTGGTCGACGTGGGCGCGCGCATCCTGCTCGTGGCCGAACCGCTGGTGACCGCGTGCCTGGCGCGCTACGGCCTGAGCGGCCGGGTGATCGCCACCACGCCGGGCAAGAACCTGGACGCCATCGCCTTCGAGCATCCGCTGTACGACGTGGACGCGGGCTACCGCCGCCTGTCGCCCGTGTACCTGGCCGACTACGCCACGGCCGAGGACGGCACCGGCATCGTGCATTCCGCGCCCGCTTACGGCCTGGACGACTTCAACTCCTGCCGCGCGCACGGCCTGGCGCTGGACGACGTTCTGAACCCCGTGCAGGGCGACGGCTACTACGCGGTGGACTTCCCGCTGTTTGGCGGCCGGCTCATCTGGCCGGCCGTGCCCGCGATCATCAAGGCGCTGCGCAGCGCCGACCGCCTGCTGGCCACGCAGGACCTGCGGCACAGCTACCCCCATTGCTGGCGCCACAAGACGCCCGTGATCTACCGCGCGGCGGCGCAGTGGTTCGTGCGCATGGACGAGGGCGAGGGCGTGTTCACCCGGGACAAGGCGCCCGCAACGCTGCGCCAGAGCGCGCTCGAAGCCATCGAGCGCACCCGCTTCTACCCCGAGAACGGTAAGGCCCGCCTGCACGACATGATCGCCCACCGGCCCGACTGGTGCATCTCGCGCCAGCGCAGCTGGGGCGTGCCGATCCCGTTCTTCCTGCACAAGGACTCGGGCGAACTGCACCCGCGCACCATGGAAATCCTGGACCAGGCGGCGGCCATCGTCGAGCAGGGCGGAATCGAGGCCTGGAGCCGCATGAGCGCCGAGGACATCCTGGGCGCCGAGGACGCCGCGCACTACGGCAAGAGCAGCGACATCCTGGAGGTGTGGTTCGACTCGGGCTCCACCTTCAGCCACGTGCTGCGCGGCACGCACGCCGAGGGACACCACGACAGCGGTCCCGAGGCCGACCTGTACCTCGAGGGCCACGACCAGCACCGCGGCTGGTTTCACAGCTCGCTGCTGCTGGCCAACGCCATCGAGGGCCGCGCGCCCTACCGCGGCCTGCTCACGCACGGGTTCACCGTAGACAGCCAGGGGCGCAAGATGAGCAAGTCGCTGGGCAACGGAATCGACCCGCAGGAGGTCACGCAAAAGCTGGGCGCGGAAATCATCCGCCTGTGGGTGGCCTCGAGCGACTACTCGGGCGACATTGCGGGCGACGAAAAAATCCTCGCGCGCGTGGTCGATGCGTACCGCCGCATCCGCAACACGCTGCGCTTTCTGCTCGCCAACGTGAGCGACTTCGACCCCGCGCACGACGCCGTTGCGTTCGCGCAGATGCTGGAGATCGACCGCTACGCGCTCACGCACGCGGCGCAGTTCCAGGCCCAGGTGCTGGCGCACTACAAGGTCTACGAATTCCACCCCGTGGTCTCCGGGCTGCAACGCTACTGCTCGGAAGACCTGGGCGGCTTCTACCTGGACGTGCTCAAGGACCGCCTGTACACCACGGCGCCCAAGAGCCTGGCGCGCCGCAGCGCGCAGACCGCGCTGCACCAGATCACGCACGCCATGCTGCGCTGGATGGCGCCGTTCCTGTCGTTCACGGCCGAAGAGGCCTGGAAGCTGTTCGGCGGCGGCTCCGCGTCCATCTTCCTGGAAACCTACGGCACCATCGCCGCCGCGGACGAGGGGCTGCTCGCCAAGTGGGCGCGCATCCGCTCGATCCGCAACGCGGTGAACAAGGAGATCGAGGCGCTGCGCGTGCAGGGCCTGGTGGGCTCGTCGCTGCAAACTCTGCTCCGGCTCACCGCGGCGCCCGAGGACCACGCGCTGCTCGCCAGCCTGGGCGCGGACCTGCGCTTCGTTTTCATCACCTCGGCGGTGGAACTGGTCGCGGGCAGCAGCTTGCAGATCGACGTGCGCGCCAGCGCCGACACGAAATGCGAACGCTGCTGGCACTACCGCAGCGACGTGGGCCACGACAGCGCGCACCCCGGCCTGTGCGCACGCTGCACGAGCAACCTCTACGGCGCCGGCGAGAGCCGGACGCACGCCTGATGGTGCGCGCAGCCTTGGTCGGGCGCCCCGGCGCGCGCATGCGGCCCTGGTTGGTCTGGGCGCTGCTCGTCCTGCTCGCCGACCAGATCAGCAAGGCGTTCATCGTCGGCTACTACCAGCTGGGCGACGCGCAGACCGTCACCCAGTTCTTCAACATCGTGCGGGTGCACAACACGGGGGCGGCGTTTTCCTTCCTCTCGAACGCCGGCGACTGGCC
>NZ_AFAL01000136.1 GCF_000193225.1 Verminephrobacter aporrectodeae subsp. tuberculatae At4
GTCCTCCCACTGCACGGTGTCGGTCACCTTGGGCAGGCGGCCGGTGAGCAGCATGATCATTCCGCTGAGCGTGTGGTAGCGGCCGCGCTCCTCTTCGGGGACGGCTTCGAGGTTCAGCCGGTCCTTGAGTTCGGGAACGGGGATGTGGCCGTCGAGCAGCCAGCTGCCGTCTTCGCGTTGCAGCGCCCACGAGGTCTCGGGGTCGCGCGGCTGGAACTCGCCGGTAATGGCCTCGATCAGGTCTTGCAGCGTGACGATTCCCTGCACCTCGCCGTATTCGTCGATGACGAAGGCCATGTGCACGTCCGACAGGCGGAAGTTGTCCAGCAGCTCCATGCCGGTGATGGTCTCGGGCACGTACAGCGCGGTTTGCAGCGCTTGGTCGGCGAGCCCGTGCGCCGGTTCGCGGAGCGTGCGCGCGAGCCACTGGCGCGCGTTGATCACGCCCAGGATCTCGTCCATGCTGCCGCGCACCACCGGAAAGCGGGCGTGGTCGGATTCTTCGATGCGCCGCAGGTTCTCCTCGAACGGCGCGTCGCCGTCGAGGCACACCACGTCGCCGCGCGGCACCATCAGCGAGCCGATCTGGCGGTCGTCGAGCCGAAACACGTTGCGCACCATGGTGTGCTCGTGCGATTCGATCACGCCCGCCGTTCGGCCTTCGACGAGCATGGCGTGGATCTCCTCTTCAGTGACCGGGCTGCCGTTGATCTCCGGCACGCCCATCAGGCGCAGCAGCGCGCGCGTGGACGCGGACAGCAGCAGCACGAAGGGCTTCGTCGCGAGCGCCAGAAAGTTGATCGGGCGCGCGACCAGGCGCGCCAGCCTCTCAGGGTGCGACTGGCCGATGCGCTTGGGAACCAGTTCGCCGATGACGATGGAGAAATAGGTGATCAGCAGCACCACCAGGGCGGTCGCGAGGTAGGCGCCGTAGGGCGGGGGCAGGCCCTGCGTGTGCAGCCACGCGGCCAGTGGCTCGGCCAGGGCGGATTCACCGACGATGCCGTTGAGCACGCCGATCGATGTCAGGCCGATCTGGATGGTGGACAGGAAGCGGGTCGGGTCGGCGCCGAGTTGCACGGCAGCGGTGGCGCTGTTGTTGCCCTCATCGACGAGCTTTTGCAGCCGGGTCTTGCGTGCCGTGAGCAGAGCGATCTCGGACATGGCAAACAGGCCGTTGAGCAGGATGAGCGCGAACAGTAATGCTATTTCCATACGAGGGGGCCTGGCACGCCCCTGGGTGTTGCGAAGCCGGCATTGTAAGAAACCGGGGCGTGTTGCCCCATTTCCCGTGCCTTGCGCGCCCCCGGTTCGGGTGCCGCGTGTGACCCTTCTGCTACGCTCGTGCGGATATGCCTGCCCCCTGCGCCAGCGTGGCGTCCGCCGCCGCCGTCCCCGTCCCCGTTCGCCCTGGCCTGGCCATCCTGGTGCTGGCCTTGCTGCTGAGCTTGCAGCCGGTGACGACCGATCTGTACCTGCCGGCGCTGCCCGCACTCACGCGCAGCCTGGGCGCGTCCATGGCGGATGCGCAGCTCACGCTCAGCGCCCTGCTGCTGGCGTTTGGTTGTTCGCAGATGCTCTGGGGGCCGCTGTCCGACCGTTTTGGCCGCCGCCCGATCCTGCTCTTCGGCCTGGGCGCCTACACGCTGGCCTCGCTGGGCAGCGCGTTTGCCCCGGCCATGGACCTGCTGATCCTGTGGCGCAGCGCGCAGGGCGCCGCC
>NZ_AFAL01000135.1 GCF_000193225.1 Verminephrobacter aporrectodeae subsp. tuberculatae At4
CGTTCCGGAGATCGGCCTGGTCGCGGTGGGCGCAGCGGTCCTGATGATCGCGGGTGAATTCGACCTCTCGGTGGGCTCGGTGTTCGCCTTCGGCTCCATGCTCTCCTGCGTCCTGGCCACACGCGGTTGGCCGATGGCCGCGTCCATGCCCTTGGCGCTGCTGTGCTGCGCCGCGATCGGGTACGTCAACGGTTGGCTGACGCTGCGTTTTCGCATCCCTTCGTTCATCACGACGCTGGGCATGCTGTTCATCGTGCGCAGCCTGACGATCGTCATTTCCGGCGGCTTTCCGCCGCCCTTTCCCGACGACGCCCCGACCTGGTTGTTCACCGACATGCTCGGACCGCTGCGCTTGTCGATGTTCTGGTTCCTCGGCCTGTGCACGCTCATCGCGCTGGTGCTGGGGGTGTCGAACTACGGCAACTGGATTCGCGCGACCGGCGGCATGCCGGAAGCCGCGCAAGCCATCGGCATTCGCACCGACCGGGTGAAGCTCAGCTGCTTCGTGCTCTGCGCGGTGCTGGCCGGCTTTGCCGGCATGCTGCAGGTCATGCGGCTGGGCTCCCCGCTGCCCTCCCTGGGCGACGGCCTGGAACTGCAGGCCGTGGCGGCGGCGGTGATCGGGGGAACCGCCCTTGGCGGAGGGATCGGGACGGTGCTCGGCGCAGTCATCGGCGTGCTGCTCATTCGCGCCATCGACAACGGCATGGTGGTCTCGGGCGTGGATGCCAACTGGTTCAAGTTCGCCATCGGCGCGCTGACCATTTGCGCGGTCATTGCCAACAGCCATCTGCGCGACATGGCCAGAAAGATGAAGGTGGAAACATGAGCTCCGTTTCATTCGAGGTCGCCGACGGTTCGACCCCTGTCGAGCGGGCCGCGCAAGGCGCTGCGCCCGACAGCCAAGGGAAGGCCGGGGCGCAGACGGCGCAAGGGGCCGGCGCAGACGTGCTCATCCGCTGCTGCGGATTGCACAAGTGGTACTCGGGGGTGCACGCACTGCGCGACGTCAGCCTGGACATCCAGCCACGGCAGGTCATCGGCCTGCTCGGCGACAACGGCGCCGGCAAGTCAACCCTGATCAAGATCCTTTCCGGCGCGCACCATCCGGACGCCGGAACCATCGAATTCCTGGGCCAGCGGGTGAACATCCGGTCCCCGAAAGACGCCATGCGCCTGGGGATAGAAACCATCCACCAGTACAACTCCATGGTTCCGTGCATGGGCATTGCCCGGAATATCTTTCTCGGTCGTGAGCCGCTGAAATGGCGTATCGGCAACTGCGGCTGGCTGGACCGGCAGCGCATGGAGCGGGAAGCGGTTGCCGCGATCGCCGCCGTCGATTTGCACCTGCGCTCACCGGATGCGCTGGTCGGCGAACTCTCGGGCGGTCAGCGGCAGGGCGTGGCGATCGCGCGCGCGATGCATTTCAAGACCCGGGTGCTCATTCTCGACGAGCCGACGAATCACCTCTCCGTGCGCGAGACGAACAAGGTCATCGACTTCGTCAAGGGGTTGCCAGCGCAAAACATGACCGGCATTTTCATCAGCCACAACCTGCACCATGTCTTTCAGACCTGCGACCGCATCGTGGTCATGTCGCGCGGTCAGGTGGTCGCCGATCGCCCCGTGCACGCAATCACCATGGACGAGGTCCAGGATCTGCTCTGACATCCGAATACAGGACGCACCGATGAACACGCCTCCATCTCCCGCCCCACCCCTTGCGTCACGGCGCGTTTTGCTCACCGGCGGACTGGGCAGCCTGGGGCAGGCGCAGGCGCGCAGACTGCGTGCCGACGGCGCCGACGTGCACGTTCTGGACCTGCCCTCGCCGCGCGGCGAGGCGTTTGCCGCAGAGCTGAATCAGGAAGCGGGCGAGCGCATGGGGCGCGTGCACTTTGTTGCGCTCGATCTGCGGGATACGGCTGGCGCGCAAACGGCGGTGTCGGAACTCGGGCGTGGGCTGGGAGGCTTCGACATTCTGATCAATAACGCCGCGCTGATTACGCACAAGCCGTTCGAGGAGTTTTCGCTCGCCGAATACGAGGAAGTGATGCAGGTGAACAGCACCGCGGGTTTTGCCCTGACGCAGGCGCTGGCTCCGGGAATGAAAGCCAAGCGCTGGGGGCGGATCATCAACTTCTGCAGCCTGACGCTCAACGGGCGCTGGGAAAAGTACGTCCCCTACGTGGCGTCGAAGGGGGCCATGCTCGGGCAAACCAAGACCCTTGCCAGAGCCCTTGGGCCCTTTGGCATCACCGTGAACGCGGTGAGCCCCGGGGCCATCGTGTCCGACGCCGAGCAGCGGGTGTTTGGCGACAAGCTGCAGGAGTACAACGATTGGGTGCTGGAGAATCAGTCGCTCAAGCGCCGCGGCCAGCCGCAGGACGTTGCCGACCTCGTCGCGTTCCTGGCAAGCGGGCAGTCGGGTTTTCTGACCGGTCAAATCCTGTCCCTGGACGGAGGGTGGTGAGCATGCAAAGTCCCGTAGTTCTCGAAAACAGCCAGGCTTGCGCCGTGGTGTTGCCGCAGCACGGTGCGGGCCTGGCGAGTTTTGATTTGCGCTGGCGTGGCAACCGCCTGCCGGTATTTCGCCCCCTCGTCGGCGAGTTGCGCAATGAGCGCGATTTGGCGCTGTTCCTGTTGGCGCCGTTCAGCAACCGCATCAGCAACGGTGGCTTCGAGTGGAATGGCCGGCGTTACCCGCTGCAAACCAATGTGGCAGACGAGCCCTTCCCGCTGCACGGCGACGCATGGCAGCAGGCCTGGACGCTCACCGAACAGAGCAGCACGCACGCCAGGCTGCAACTGCGCTCGCGCCAGACCCCGCCCCTTGCCTACGACGCGCAGATCGATTGGCGTCTCGATGGACCCTCACTGCACGCCACGCTGGCAATGACCCATTGCGGCAAGGACCCGATGCCCTACGGCGGCGGCTTCCACCCCTGGTTCCTGCGCGACCCGGATGTGCAACTGGAGTCGGCAGCGCAGGGATGGTGGTCCGGGAACGCCCTGCATCTGCCGACCCGCTGGAATGCCTTGGCAGACGACGATCCCAGGAGCTTCCGGACGCTGCGCGCGCTGCCCCCGGAGTTCGTGAACACGCTCTACACGGGCTGGAATGGCCAGGCCAAGATCGTTTGGCCCCGGCGCGGCGTCGCGCTCGAGGTGCGCGCCGACGCCCCCTTGACCCGCTTCATCTTCTACTCCCCGGGTGCCGATGCGAATTTCTTCTGTTTCGAGCCGGTGTCGCACGACGTGGACGCGCACAACACGGCGTCCCCGACGCAAGCGGGGCTCGTCGTGCTGAATGAAGGGGATTGCCTGCGTCTGTCAAGCCGATTCAGCGCCATGGCCGAATGAGTTTTGTGTATCGGATGGTAACTACCCAACCCCTCGCCGCAGGCCGTAATCCGCAACTTGATGCAACACCCGTTGCGACGGCCCGGCAAAGATTCTTGGCTTGACACCAGGCAACGCCGGAATGGGCCGCTGCACCGCAGCCATGCAGGAAAAGTGAGCAGACGCCGCTGATTTCCTGTTACATTTCAGCGGTTTTGGAATGTGTTAATGTGTCTCGATAAGCAAAGCAATTGCTCGAGACCATGTTGGCGCAGCGCTGGACATTCCGGCATTCGACGAATCACCCGACTGACCCGGCGGGCGGGCCCCGCTGCGGCGCGGGACCATGCCCCCGGGCAGCACCGCGCGCGCCAACCCCTCAACCTCAAGATCACCGGCGCCCCGTCCATGGGGGATAGGCGGTGCCAAGGCGGAGTTCAGCAACCCAAACCAACCCAGAAGGAGAAAGCACCATGAGAATGCCCCCTACCTACGTTTTCAGAGACCGCACGGCGCCCTGGCTGCTACGCATCGACATCGACGACCGCACCCTCAAGGCCGGCGAGACCACCACCG
>NZ_AFAL01000134.1 GCF_000193225.1 Verminephrobacter aporrectodeae subsp. tuberculatae At4
TGAACGCCCCCGTGGCGATGCGCTTTTGCCATTCGGCAGGGCCGGTGCTGTGGACGCTGGTTCCGTCGCAGTCCACGGCCACGGTCACGGGCATGTCGACCACGTCGAACTCGTAGATGGCTTCCATTCCCAGGTCTTCAAAGCCCACGACCCTGGCGCTCTTGATGGCCTTGCTCACCAGGTAGGCCGCGCCGCCCACGGCCATGAGGTAGGCGCTCTTGTGCTGCTTTATGGCCGCGATCGCCACCGGGCCGCGCTCGGCCTTGCCGATCATGGCGATCAGGCCGGTCCTTGCGAGCATCATGTCGGTGAACTTGTCCATGCGCGTGGCGGTCGTGGGGCCGGCGGGGCCCACGGCCTCGCCCCTGACGGGGTCCACGGGGCCCACGTAGTAGATGACGCGGCCGCTGAAGTCCACGGGCAGCTTCTCGCCCCGGGCGAGCAGGTCCTGAATGCGCTTGTGCGCGGCATCGCGGCCCGTGAGCATCTTGCCGCTGAGCAGCAGGGTGTCGCCGGGCTTCCAACGGGCCACTTCTTGCTTGGTCAGGGTGTCGAGGTTGACCCTGCGGCTCTTCTCGCAGTCCGGCGCCCAGCCCACGTCGGGCCACAGGTCCAGGCTCGGGGGCGGGAGGTACACGGGGCCCGATCCGTCGAGAACGAAATGCGCATGGCGCGTGGCTGCGCAGTTGGGGATCAGCGCGATCGGCTTGCTCGCCGCGTGCGTGGGGTACATCCTGATCTTCACGTCCAGCACCGTGGTCAGGCCCCCCAGTCCCTGCGCGCCAATGCCCAGGGCGTTGACCTTGTGAAACAGTTCCAGGCGCAGTTCTTCGACCTTGTCGAGTTGGGCGCCCGCGGCGGCCCTGGCCTGCAATGCGTACATGTCCAGATCGTCCATCAGGCTTTCCTTGGCCATCAGCACGGCCTTTTCCGCCGTGCCGCCGATGCCGATGCCCAGCATGCCGGGGGGGCACCAGCCGGCGCCCATGGTGGGCACGGTCCTGAGCACCCAGTCCACCACGTCGTCGCTGGGGTCGAGCATCTGCATCTTGGCCTTGTTCTCCGAACCACCGCCCTTGGCTGCGACGGTGATTTCCACAGTGCCGCCGGGAACGATCTCGGTGAAGATCACGGCGGGGGTGTTGTCCCGGGTGTTCCTGCGCTCGAACTGGGGGTCGGCGACCACGCTCGCGCGCAGGCCGTTGTCCGGGTGCTTGTAGCCACGGCGCACGCCTTCGTTGATGGCCTCGTCCAGGCCTGCCGTGAAGCCCTCCCAGCGCACGTCCATGCCGACCTTCAGGAAGACGTTGACGATTCCGGTGTCCTGGCACATGGGGCGCCGGCCGATGGCGCTGAGCCGGCTGTTGGTCAGGATCTGCGCCATCGCGTCCTTGGCCGCAGGGCTTTGCTCGTGCGCATAGGCGCGGGCCAAGTGGGCGATGTAGTCGCCGGGGTGGTAGTAGCTGATGAACTGCAGCGCGCCGGCGATGGATTCGATCAGGTCTTCCTGGCGGATGGTCGTGGTGGTCATGGCGGGTGGGGGAATCGCGGGTCGCGAATTATCCCCTGCGCGCCGGTGCGGTTCTGTCCGGATGGCGTTGCACGCTGGCGCCGCGCGGGTATGCTGCGCCCTGGTGTTCTGCCCCGCAAAAAGCGACCCGACCATGATGACATCCCGACCCGACGCGACCGCATCCCGCACCGAAAAAGACAGCTTCGGTCCGATCGATGTTCCCGCCCAGCGCCTGTGGGGCGCGCAGACGCAGCGCTCGTTGCAGCACTTTGCGATCTCCGGGGAACGCATGGCGCCCGAGTTGATCCGGGCGCTGGCCCAGGTCAAGCGCGCCAGCGCCACGGTGAACCACGCGCTGGGCCTGCTGGACGCGGCCAAGACCCGGGCCATCGTCGCTGCCGCGGACGAGGTGATCGCAGGCGGCCACCTGCAGGAGTTTCCGCTCGTGGTCTGGCAGACCGGGTCGGGAACGCAGACGAACATGAACATGAACGAGGTGCTCGCCAACCGCGCCAGCGAGTTGCTGGGCGGCGCGCGCGGCATGGCGCGGCTGGTGCACCCCAACGACGAGGTGAACCAGAGCCAGTCGAGCAACGACGTCTTTCCCACGGCCATGCACCTGGCCGCCGTGGACGCGCTCACGCACCGCCTGCTGCCCGCCCTGCATGGCCTGCACGCGACCCTGGCCGCCAAGGCGCAGGCGTTCGCGGGCACCGTGAAGATCGGCCGCACGCACCTGCAGGACGCGACCCCGCTCACGCTGGGGCAGGAGATATCGGGCTGGGCCGCGCAGCTGCAGCATGGCGCGCAGCATTTGCGCGCCGCGCTCGCGCACCTGTGCGAGCTGGCCCTGGGCGGCACCGCCGTGGGCACCGGGCTGAACGCGCCCACGGGCTACGCGCAGGCCGTCGCGCAGGAACTGGCCGGGCGCACGGGCCTGCCGCTGGTGACTGCGCCAAACAAGTTCGAAGCCCTGGCCGCCTGCGATGCGCTGGTGCACGCGCACGGCGCGCTCAAGA
>NZ_AFAL01000133.1 GCF_000193225.1 Verminephrobacter aporrectodeae subsp. tuberculatae At4
GATGCGTGGGCGCGTCCAACGGCGCGCCGCCCTTTGTCTCGTTGGTCATGGTGCTGCCCTTTCGTCACAGCCGGCCGCCAGCAACTGGTCGGCCAAGAGTCGGATGATGCGCGCTTCCTGCCACTTCGAAAAAGAAGTGGTCGCCGGGCAGCCGTTTCAGGGTGCAGCCGCCCTGGGGCCTCGTCGGCCCAGCCGGCGACCCGCGTGGCATCTGCGTGCGGATCGTCGGCGCCGTGCAGCGCCAGCAGCGCCGCGCGGCCGCCGTAGCTGTACGAGGCCACGAGGTCGAAGTCGGCCTCCAAGGTCGGTAGCAGCAGGGCCAGTATATCGTCGCCCTCGAACACCTCGGCGGGCGTGCCGTTATAGCCGCGCAGCGCCTCGATCAGTCCGGCGCGGTCCAGCTGCGCCAGCGCGCGGCCGCGCTCGGTGGGCCAGTGGCGCGGCGCGACGCATGCCGACACCGCCAGCCCAAGCAGCGGCGCTGGCCGCGATGCGCCCGCAACCGCGCACCATTGGCGCGCGACTTCGTACGCGAGGATGGCTCCGAGGCTGTGGCCGACGAACAGGCTGGGCCGGTCCAGGCGCTCCGGCAGGCCGCGCCAGGCCTCGTGCTGCGCCGTGCTGGAAGCGGTGCAGCGGCGCTTCGCCGCAACGCGTGCCGCGGCCCGGCAGCGGCAGCGCCAGCAGTTCCCAATCGGCGGGCAGCGCCGCCGCCCAGCGCACGTAGGCGGTCGCGCCGGCGCCGGCATAGGGGAAGCAGAACATCCGCAGCGCCGGCTGCGGCACGGCGCGCAGCACGACCCAGGGGTCCAGCAGGGGAATGATGGCGGTGTTCATGATCAGGTCTGCACGAAGGCGCGTTCGACGACGAAATCGCCCGCGCGGCCCACGCCTTCGGACACCTTGAAGCCGCGCGTTTCGAGCAGGCCCTGCAGTTCGTTCAGCATTGCGGTGCTGTCGCAGATCATCGCGCGGTCTTCCTTGGGGTTAAGCGGCGGCAGGCCCATGTTCCGCCACAGCTGGCCGGTGCGTATCAGGTCGGTGATGCGCGCGGAGCGCGGGAAGCCTTCGCGCGACACAGTGGGGTAATAGCGCAGGCCGGCGGCGATGGCGTCGCCCAGGTACTCGTGCTTGGGCAGGCGTTCTGTGATCAGCTCGCGGTAAGCCAACTCGCTGACAGTTGTTGATTTGTATGGGTTTTCATGACTTGTGTATAACGGAATGCGCTAAACCCGCCTCCAACGATTACGATAGAAATTGGTGTTCTCCGAATTTCCACTCTCTGCTCATCATTTCATGTCAACTATGTTCCGAAATCGTCCCCGCCTTCGGAACGCTAATATTAATAATCGAGCCTTCCTTTCAAATGCGTAAAAGGCAGCATCACATTGTTCCGGTACGGTGCACGGAGTTGGAGCTTGCTATACCAACGCTCGACATGTGGAGTATACGGGCGATCGATATCGAGTTCGTAATACCGGTAACAGGTTACCCCAACTGCAATATCTGCCAGACTCAGCCTGTCACCACAAAGAAAATGACGATCAACAAGTTGTCGATCAATCAACCGAATGTGGTCTGCACAATTAGCGATTTTTTGAGAGATGCTATCCCATTGCTGCTTATCTTCCGGCGTACGGTAATAGGACCAGAAAACGCCCGTCAGAAAATCCGGCTGCAATGTTGTTAACATCCAGTCCATCCAGCGTTCTTCAAGCGATCGCGCGAAGGGATCAGATGCCCGGAAGATTTCGCCTCCATATTTGTTTGCGAGGTAACGCAGAATCGTGTGCGATTCCCAGATCGCCTCGCCATCGTCCAACACTACCGGGATACGGCCATGGGGGTTCATCGCTCGAAAAGTCGTATCATCGAGACCACCGAATTGACCACCAGCCGGCCGCCAATCATAGGTTAAGGCTAATTCATCCAGAAGCCACAAAACCTTCTGAACATTGAATGAGTCACGGCGCCCCCAGATCGTCAATCGATTCATCTTCGTCTCCCGTGCTCAATCATTCAACAGTTCACGTCCCAAGCTGCTTATTGCGTAGTTTCTATCAGATTTGGAATCGAATCAGGAGCCCATCGCAAGGCATGGAGTTTCTCCGGGTAGTGTATAGCGAACCTGCGCCACGCGAGCGCAGCCAGCCGCTGGGCGTCCGCGAGCACAATGTTCTCGTCTATCGTTACGACCCTCCCATCCCGGATCACAGGAACACCATCGTTTCGCCGCCGGGGCGTTCAGCGCATGGCTGCCGACGAGCGCAGCGTCCACGACGTCAGCTTGCTCGACGGTGTGGCACGCGCCTTCTACTGGCAGCACCTATTGGACAGCGGTGCGATGCAGAGCGGATCGGCCATCGCTCGGGCCAAAAAAACTGCATCACTCGGTGGTCAATGAACTGCTGCGCCTGACCCTGCTGGCGCCCGACATCATCGAGCAGTTCATGGCGGGCAAGCAGCCGCGTCGGCTGACCCTGATGTGGTTCCAGCGAAACCTCCTGGCGATCGACTGGCATGCCCAGCGCCAGCTCATAGCCAGTTGCTGCGTGGCAAGTTGTCGGCGTCTTGGCGGGTGCAACGCGAGGCGCTGGCAGCCGGACTTGCCGTCCATGCCAAGTCCCCAGAAATCGGTGACCAAGCCGCGCTCGGCCGGCGTCTGCGCGTCGTCGGCCTGCGAGTAGAACACCGGCACGTTCAGCGCGTGGCAGCGCCGCCGCAGCGCGGCGATGTTGGCCACCATCTCGCGCAGCAACGAGGCGTCGGCCGGATAGAACTGCAGGAAGTAGCGCTGCATGTCGTGGATCAGCACGGCGCAGTGATGGCGTTCGGGCCACCAGGCGACGCGGTTGGCCGCCCAAGCGCCGGCCGTGGGAATGGGGTAGTCCTCAATGCGTGGAATGCTCATGGCTGGTCGCCCTCCTTGGCCGTAGCGCAGATACCGGGATCGGTGCGCGGATCGGCCTCGAAGGAGATTTTCGAGCGGTCCGGCGTGACGGCCAGCAGCGTTACCGAGCGCGCGGCCCACTGGCGGTGCCAGACGCCGCGCGGCACCACCAGCACGCAGCCGGCGCGCGCCAGCGTCAGCACCGGCTTCGGGCCGGACAACAACGTCACCTCGACTTCGCCGTCGAGCACGTAGAGCAACTCGTCGGCGTCCGGGTGGCATTCCCACGGCGAGACACCGCTGAAACGGCCGACATAACGGCCCCCTGGTTGAAGGTGGCCAGGCGGGGGAAGGCGGCGGCATCCTCATCGGCGTTGCTGACGGTGCCGGCCACCAGCCCGGCCAGGGCGGCGTGCACGTCGTGGGCGCGCAAATCAGTGGCGCAGATACCGGGATCGGTGCGCGGATCGACCTCGAAGGAGATTTCCGAGCGGTCCGGCGTGACGGTCAGCAGCGTTACCGAGTGCGCGGCCCACTGGCGGTGCCAGACGCCGCGCGGCACCACCAGCACGCAGCCGGCTCGCGCCAGCGTCAGCACCGGCTTCGGGCCGGACAACAACGTCACCTCGACTTCGCCGTCGAGCACGTAGAGCAACTCGTCGGCGTCCGGGTGGCATTCCCACGGCGAGGCACCGCTGAAACGGCCGACATACACGGCCCCCTGGTTGAAGGCGGCCAGGCGGGGGAAGGCGGCGGCATCCTCATCCGCGTTGCTGACGGTGCCGGCCACCAGCCCGGCCAAGGCGGCGTGCACGTCGTGGGCGCGCAAATCGGCGCCGCTCATGATTGCACCTGCGGGCTGGACGAAGCAGAGGCGGCCGGCGGACGCGACACAGCCTGGGCATGCTGGGCGTATGGTTCCGCCGGGGTCGCGTGGAGCGGCGCCGCATCGCGTTCGGCGGCCAGTTTGGCGGCGATTATTTCGCGCAGCGCCTTCTTGCTGACTTTGCCGACGCCGGTCTGGGCGAAGCTGGGCAGCAGTTCGAGTCGGTCGGGCAGTTTGAAGTCGGCCACGCCGCAATCGCGCAGGAAGCGCCTCAGCTCGGCCAGCGCGGGCGGCGCGCCGCGCGCGATGACGAAGGCGCAGCTGCGCTCGCCGAGGAAGTCGTCGGGCATCGCCACCAGGGCGACGTCGAGCACCGCCGGATGGCTCAGCAACAGGTTCTCGACCTCTTCGGCGGCCACCTTGTCGCCGCCCCGGTTGATCAGATCCTTGACACGACCCTCGACCACCAGGTGGCCGGAAGGCAACTGGCGCGCCAAGTCGCCGGTGCGGTAGAAGCCGTCGCTGGTGAAGGCGCGGGCGTTGTGCTTGGGCGCGTTGAAGTAGCCACGGATGGTGTATGGACCGCGCGTCAGCAGATTGCCGACGGCGCCGAGCGGCAGCGCGACGTCGTCGTCGACGATGCGGATCTCGCCGGCCGGCGAGATCGGCTGGCCCTGGGTGGTGGTGATGGCCTCGTCGCCGTCCTCGGCGCGGGTGTAGCAGACCAGGCCCTCGGCCATGCCGAACACCTGCTGCAAACGGCAGCCCAGCAGCGGTCCCACGCGGCGCGCCGCCTCCTCGCTGAGTTTGGCGCCGCCGACCTGCAGCAGGCGCAAGCTGGACAGGTCGGGCCGCAGCGCCGGTGCCTGCTCCATCCATATCAAGACCAGCGGCGGCACCAGAGCGGTGATGGTGACGCGCTCGTCGGCGATCAGATCGAAGGCCTGCTCCGGATCGCCACCCTGGGCGAACACCACACGGCCGCCGGCGTGCAGCACGCCGAGTATGCCCGGCGAGCTGAGCGGGAAGTTGTGCGCCACCGGCAGCACGGCCAAGTAGACGCTGTCGGCGTCGAGCTGGCAGATGTTGGCGCTGGCGCGGATGCTGTAGGCGTAGTCGGCGTGGGTGCGCGGGAACAGCTGCCACAGCAGGCCGG
>NZ_AFAL01000132.1 GCF_000193225.1 Verminephrobacter aporrectodeae subsp. tuberculatae At4
GCGCGCGCCGGTGCGCACGTTGAGCACGGGAATCGCTTGGTCGTGATCCACCAGCAGGCTGACCTCGCTGACCAGCGGAAAGACGCGCTTGACCTGCCCCAGGACGCCGGCCTCGTCCATCACCGGGGAGCCGGCTTGCACGCCGTCCATCTGCCCCCGGTCGATCACCACGCGGCGCGTGTAGGGGTCTGCCGTGTCGTAGATCACCTCGGCCGCGTGCGCCGGGGTGCTGAGGCGGTCGCGCAAGGCGAGCAGCTGGCGCAGCCGGCTGTTTTCCTGCGCCAACTGCTCGGCTTTGTGCGCGCGCTGCCCCATCAGCGTCATCTTCTTGTGCGCGGCGTCGAGCGCCTCCTGCGCCGTCTGCAGCGACTGGAAATAGCCGGCGCCGTGGTCGGCGAATTCCACCGGCTTGAGCATCAGCCACTGCACCGGGTAGAGCACGGTGGCGACGATCTGCCGCAGGTTCTCCGCGAGCTGAAAGCGCGTGTCGGCGACCATCAGGAACAGCGTCAGCGCGCTGTACAGCGCCAAACGCGAAAGGTCCGACGGGCCTTGCTTGAAGAACGGGGGAGCGTTGCGCTCCAGGGTGCCCTGCGGCATCGCAACGCTCAGTATCTGCCGCGGGCCAGCGATTTTGCCGGCGCCGGCGCGGGGGGCAGTGCAGCGGGGGCGGTCATGCCGTTTGGGGCGCAGCAGCCTGCACGCCGGATCACTCGCTCATGAAAATGCTGCCCTGGCGGTCCATGCGTTCGAGCGCAATGCCGCAACCGCGCACCACGCAGGTCAGCGGGTCCTCGGCTGCGAGCACGGGCAGTCCCGTCTCCTCGGCGAGCAGGCGGTCCAGGTCGCGCAGCAGCGCACCGCCGCCGGTGAGCATCATTCCGCGGTCGGCAATGTCGGCGCCCAGTTCGGGCGGGGTCTGCTCGAGCGCGTTCTTCACGGCCGAGACGATCTGGTTCAGCGGGTCGGTGAGCGCTTCGAGCACCTCGTTGCTCGAGATGGTGAAGCTGCGCGGAACGCCCTCGCTCAGGTTGCGGCCCCTGACCTCCATCTCGCGCACCTCGGAGCCGGGGAAGGCCGAGCCGATGTTCTTCTTGATGGCCTCGGCGGTGGGCTCGCCGATGAGCATGCCGTAGTTGCGCCGGATGTAGTTGATGATGGCCTCGTCGAACTTGTCGCCGCCCACGCGCACGCTGCCCTTGTAGACCATGCCGCCGAGCGAGATCACGCCCACCTCGGTGGTTCCGCCGCCGATGTCGACGACCATCGATCCGCTGGCCTCCGACACCGGCAGGCCGGCGCCGATTCCGGCCGCCATGGGCTCCTCGATCAGGTACACCGCGGTGGCGCCGGCGGCTACGGCGGCGTCCTTGATGGCGCGGCGCTCGACCTGGGTGGAGCCGCAGGGAACGCAGATGATGATGCGCGGGCTGGGCGAGAACAGCGTGCGCGGATGCACCATCTTGATGAACTGCTTGATCATCTGCTCGGTGATGACGAAGTCGGCGATCACGCCGTCCTGCATGGGACGGATGGCTTCGATATTGCCCGGCACCTTGCCGAGCATGGCCTTGGCCTCGCGGCCCACGGCCTGTATCACCTTCTTGCCGTGGGGCCCGCCCTCGTGGCGGATGGCGACGACCGATGGTTCGTCGAGCACAATGCCCTTGTCGCGCATGAAAATGAGGGTGTTGGCTGTACCAAGGTCGATGGCAAGATCGGTGGAGAAATACCGACGGAAGGCTCCGAACATTCAAAAATCCTCTCGGGCACGGCATGCACGTCGGCCTGCCATCGCCGGGTTGGCGGGGTCAAAATACCGTTTCTTCACACACAATGACCGGCAGGTGGGGGCTATTGCTGCAAAGCAGGGATAATACTCCATCCCCCTGTGAATAACCCCCGGCAATGCGGCCCGGATCGCTGTTTGATCGCTTGAGAATCCCCGCATCTGCCCAGTTTCTTCTCCCCATGGCACTGACCTCCCAGGACATAGCCCGCATCGCCCAGTTGGCCCAGCTCGATCTGACGTCCGCCGAAAGCGCGCGCATGCTGACCCAGCTCAACGGCTTTTTCGACATCGTGGAAAAGATGCGCGCCGTGGACACCACGCAGCTCGCGCCCCTGACGCACCCCGTGGCCGCCATAGGGGAAGTGGCCCTGCGGCTGCGCGAGGACGTCGTCAGCGAGCCCGACCAGCGCGCGGCCAACCAACGCAGCGCGCCGGCCGTGGAGCGCGGCCTGTTCCTCGTTCCCAAAGTCATCGAATGAGGCCCGCATGAGCAGCTGCACCAAGGCCCTGCACGATCTGGGCGTCGCCGAACTCGCCGCAGCCCTGCGCGCGCGCCAAGTCTGCGCCGTCGAAGTTGCGCAGCATTTCCTCGCGCGTGCCAAATCGCAGAGCGACTTGGGCGCCTACGTGGCGCTGAACGAGGAGGCCACGCTGGCGCAGGCGCAGGCCGCCGACGCGCGCATCGCGGCCGGCACCGCGGGGCCGCTGGAGGGTGTTGCGCTGGCGCACAAGGACATCTTCGTCACGCGCGACTTCCCGAGCACCGCCGGCTCCAGAATGCTCGCGGGCTACCGCTCCCCGTTTGACGCCACCGTGGTGCAGCGGCTCGCGCAGGCCGGCGCAGTGACCTTGGGCAAGCTCAACTGCGACGAGTTCGCGATGGGATCGGCGAACGAAAACTCCGCCGTCGCCCCCTGGGGCCACGCCGGCCCGGCACCGGTGCGCAACCCCTGGGACCGGCGCCGCGTGCCCGGCGGCTCGTCGGGCGGTTCCCTGGTGGGACTGCGCGCCGACAGGGTCG
>NZ_AFAL01000131.1 GCF_000193225.1 Verminephrobacter aporrectodeae subsp. tuberculatae At4
GTCGGCGACCACCGCGCCCGCGGCGCCAAGCGTGAGCACCACCTGCGCAGGGCCGAGCGCGCGCAGCGCCCGCGCCGCCACAGCCGCGTCGGCCGGGGTGGCGACGGCGCTGCCCATGAGGACCGCAGCCTCCACTTCGTTCACGACCAGGGTGCGCAGCAGCGGCCACAGCGCGTCGGGCAGGGGCTGGATGGGCGAGGGGTTGAGCAGCACCGGGCAGCCCGCTGCCCGCGCCCGCCGGGCCGCAGCCAGCACCTGGGGCAGCGGCGTTTCGAACTGCAGGACCAGGCAATCCGCCTGCTGCAACGCAGCGTCGAGCGCGGCGGCGTCGAGCACGAAGCGGCCATTCGCGCCCGGCACCACGACGATGCGGTTCTGCGCCGTGGCGTCCACCGTGATCGCGGCCATGCCGGTGCACACCACCGGATCAGTCTGTACGCCGCCGTGCCCGATTCCTTCGGCGTCCAGCCCGGCGCGCAGCGTGCGGCCATGGGCGTCGTCGCCCACGCGGCCAAACATGTGCACCTGCGCGCCCTGGCGTGCGCAGGCCACGGCCTGGTTGCCGCCCTTGCCGCCGGGCAGCGTCTGCAACGCGTCGGCGAGCACGGTTTCGCCAGGTCCGGGGGCCTGCCGCACGCGCAGCACCAGGTCCATATTCAGGCTGCCAACGACGGCGATGCAGGGGGCGGGTTGGTTCATGGTCGGGGCGGTGTGCATGCGGATGGGAATTCAGCGGGCCGTTTGCCGTGAGGCGTGCGGAGTAACACGAGAGCCAAGCTCAGGCCTGGGACGGCGCCGGGCCGGCCTCGGTGCCAAAAATCACCCCGCCCCCGAGGCACAGGTCCCCGTCGTACAGGACCGCACTTTGCCCGGGCGTCACGGCCCACTGCGCCTCGGGGAAGCGCAGGCGGAATGCTTGCGCGTTGGCGCCAAGCAGCGTGCACGCAGCGTCCTGCTGGCGATAGCGCGCCTTGGCCGCGTAGGCGCCGGGGGCGGGCGCGTGGCCGGATATCCAACTCGCGTCCCGGGCGTCGAGGGTGTGCGACAGCAGCCAGGGGTGCAGCTGCCCCTGGACCACGTGCAGGATGTTCCGCGCCAAGTCCTTGCGGGCGACGAACCAGGGTTCGTGCGCGCCGCCGCCGCGCCCGGCGCCCGCTTCCTTGACGCCGCCAATGCCCAACCCCTGGCGCTGCCCCAGGGTGTAGAAGCTCAGGCCCACATGCCGGCCCAGCGTGCGGCCCCGCGCGTCCTGGATGGGGCCGGGCGCGTGGGCGATGTAGCGGTTCAGGAATTCGCGGAACGGCCGCTCGCCGATAAAACAGATGCCGGTGGAGTCCTTCTTGCCGGCGTTGGGCAGGCCGATTTCCTGGGCCATGCGCCGCACCCCGGTCTTGTGCAGCGCGCCCAGGGGGAACAGCGTCTTGGACAGCTGCGCCTGGTTCAGGCGGTGCAGAAAGTAGCTCTGGTCCTTGGACCGGTCCAGCCCCTTGAGCAGTTCGAACCGGCCCGAGTCCGGGTTCTGCCGCACCCGGGCGTAGTGGCCGGTGGCAATTTTCTCGGCGCCCAGGCGCATGGCGTGGTCCAGAAAGGCCTTGAACTTGATCTCGGCGTTGCACAGCACGTCGGGGTTGGGCGTGCGGCCAGCCTGGTACTCGCGCAGGAACGCGGCGAACACGCGCTCCCGGTAGTCGGCCGCGAAGTTCACATGCTCGATCTCGATGCCTATGACGTCGGCCACGGCCGCGGCATCGACGAAGTCGATGCGCGACGCGCAGTGCGCGCTGTCGTCATCGTCTTCCCAGTTCTTCATGAAGATGCCGACCACTTCGTGGCCCTGCTGTTTCAGCAGGTGCGCGGTGACGGCGGAGTCCACGCCGCCGGAGAGGCCGACGACGATGCGCTGCTTGGCTGGTGCAGTCATTGCCCGGATTGTATTTTTTGCGCCGCCGCTGCATTGCGCGGACGAGAGGCCGCGCCAGCACCCGGATGAGGCACTATTCGCGCACGACCAGCACCGGGATACGCACCACGCCCAGCACGCGCTGGGTGACGCTGCCCAGGACCAGCCTCTCCAACCCGCGGCGGCCGTGCGAGCCCATGACGATCAGGTCGGCGCCCGTGCTCTCGAGCGCGCGCAGGATGCCCTCATGCACCGCATGGCCCTCGCCCACCAGGGTGCTCACCGGCACGCCGGCCTCGGCCATGGCCCGCCGGGTGGCGTCCAGGGCGATGCTCGCCTCGGCGGTGGCGGCATTCGTGTACTGCGCCTGGCCGTAGGCGAAATCGGCGCCCACACCGGTAAAGGGATACGGGTCGATCACGTACACGGACGTCACGACGCTGCCAAAGGCCTTGGCCAGGGCCGCGGCCTTGGAGACGGCCAGCAGCGAGGTCTTGGAGCCATCGACAGGAACCAGAATATGCTCAAACATCATGCTTCTCCTTGGAAGTCGGAGGGGGAGCGGGTTGGTGGCCCGATCCGGAACAACGCTGCGGCGCACTGCCTGCACTGCAACTGCAACTGCGCGAGTGTCCACGCCCGGCAGGCCCCGTATCTTGATGCGCATCAAGTTCCGGGTCGCGATGAACGGCGACGCAAGGCGGGCGTCAGGATTGTGCAGCCCCCTGCCCCGGCACGTCGGCTCCCTGAAAATTGCCGCGCCGGCAGGTCAGCACCAGCGTGTCGCGGTAACCGCCCTCGGCCAGGGGCAGGATGGGCGTGGATTCGTGGACCATGCGGGCGTCGTCGAGCAGCAGCAGCGACCATGGCTGCGCGAGCGTAAAGCGCTGGCCGCCGGGCGTGGCGGCCTCGAACACGCGCGTCTCCCCGCCCTTTACGCCCTCGCGCCGCACCAGGAACACCGCGACCAGGTCCACGCCGTCGCGGTGCGCGCCCTCGGGGGTGGGGCGGCCAATGCCGTCCGTGGTGTCGATGCGGAACTGGTGCGCCTCGACGAACCAGGCAACGGGGCTGTCCTGGCCTGCGAATACGGCGTCGGACACCCCGGCGAGCGCCAGCAGCAACTGCCGCCACACGGGCTTGGCCACGGTGGCCAGCTCCATGGGCGCAAACCAGCGCTCCATGCCGCCATGCAGCGCGTTGTATTCCACGGGCTGCCAGTGCGCCCGGTGCGGCGCCTGCCGCAGTTGCTTCCCCTGCACCACGAAGCAGGCATGGCGCCGGCGGCGGTAGCGGCCGCCGTCCCGGAGGAATTCGTCGGGGGGCAGCGTGGCCCAGTCAGCGCCGAGGTCCATCAGATCGGAAAGATCGCAGCCGATCCAGCGGGCCACGTCGGCCGGCGCGAGCGCGGCGTAGCCCCCCTGGCGCAGTTGGCGGGCAGCGTCGCCGGCGGGGATGAACGGCGGGGGAAAAGTGACTTGGGTCATGGAGCGGCGGTTCTCCGTTCAGGGCAGCAGGGCCTGCGCCTCACAGTAGGCGGGCTGGCGCATCAGGGCGTCCCAGGCGAATAATGACGGGGTCCGGGGCAGCAGGGCCAGGCGGCGCGCCTGGCTGTCCGCGCGGGGCCGCCAGCGGCGCTCCACCCGGGCCTTTTCCAGGCCGGCCATGCAGTCATCGAGCGCCCTGCCCGCGTCCGCCACGCTCTGATTGCACAGCAGCACCAGATCGCAACCTGCGGCGAGCGCGGCGACGGCCGCGTCGGTATGGCTCACGGCCTGGCCATCGATATGGCGTGCGCCCTCCATGCCGAGGTCGTCGCTGAAGATGGCTCCGTGGAAACGCATCCGGCGGCGCAGGATGTCTTGCAACCAGCGCCGCGAGAAGCCCGCGGGGCGGCTGTCCACCTGGGGGTAGATCACGTGCGCCGGCATCACGCCGCAGAGCATGCTGCTGAGCCAGGCGTACGGTGCGGCGTCGGCGGCCAGAATGGTCTCGAGGTCGCGCCCATCGATCGACGCTTGCTCGGTATGCGAGTCGGCCTGCGCAAATCCGTGCCCGGGAAAGTGCTTCGCGCAATGCGCCATTCCTGCCTGGAGCAGGCCGTGCGCCAGGCTTTTGGCGAGCAGGGTGACCACGCGCGGGTCGCGGTGGAACGCACGGTCGCCGATCACGCTGCTCTCGCCCCAGTCCAGATCCAGCACCGGCGTAAAGCTGAAATCCACGCCACAGGCACGCAGTTCGGCGCCCAGCACGTGGCCCACGGCCGTCGCGGCGCGGATGGCGCGCAGCGCACCGCTGCCGGGTGCCGCCCGACTCCCGTGGCCATCGTCCATCCACATCGCGCCCAGGGCGCGCATGGGCGGCAGGTGGGTCAAGCCATCGCCGCGAAAGCGCTGTACCCGGCCGCCCTCATGGTCCACGCAGATCAGCAGATCCTCGCGCACGGCCTTGATGGAGCGGGTGAGTTGCAGCAGCTGCGCACGGCCCTCCCAGTTGCGCGC
>NZ_AFAL01000130.1 GCF_000193225.1 Verminephrobacter aporrectodeae subsp. tuberculatae At4
GGCGGCGGACTCGGGTCTGCACGCCGTGCAGAACGCGATCGGCGGCATGAACTCGATCCGCGACCAGATCCAGGACACCTCCAAGCGCATCAAGCGCCTGGGCGAATCGTCGCAGGAGATTGGCGAAATCACGGAGCTGATTTCCGACATTACCGAGCAGACGAACGTGCTCGCGCTCAACGCCGCGATCCAGGCCGCGTCCGCCGGCGAAGCCGGGCGCGGCTTCTCGGTGGTGGCGGAGGAAGTGCAGCGGCTGGCAGAACGCTCGGCCGATGCAACGCGCCAGATTTCGGCGCTGGTGAAGGCGATTCAGACCGATACCCAGGACGCCGTGGCCGCCATGGAGCGTTCCACGCAGGGTGTGGTCGAAGGGGCCCGCCTGTCCGACAGCGCGGGCACTGCGCTGACCGAGATCGACCGCGTGTCGCGCCGTCTTGCGCAGCTGATCGAACAGATTTCTTCGGCTACTTCCCGCGAAGCCGTCCTGGCCAACGAGGTCGCGGGTAACATCCAGCACATTTTTGCGGTCACCGAGCAAACGGGTGAAGGCACCCGCAGCACCGCGCAGCAGGTGCGCGAACTCTCGCACATGGCCGAGGAACTGCGCCAATCGGTGGCGCGTTTCAAAATCGCCTGACGCAGTAGTCATCAAGCAGCTTGGTTCTCAGCAGCCGGGAACGAATCCATGTCATTCATCGACAGCCATGCACCCGCCACGGATGGGGCCCAGGGAGATCTGGACCTGGGCCCGCTGGCCTGGGTGCTTGACGAATTGCGCAAGTCGCTGCACAGCGCGGTCCACGCCGTGCGGCGCTTCGTGCGCACCGCCGAAATCGCGCAGGAATCCGATCTTGAGGCGCTGGACGTTGGTCCCTTGCGCACCGCGCGTCAGCAACTGCACCAGGGCTTCGGCGTCTTGGAAATGGTCGGCATGGCCGCTCCTGCCCTGCTCTTGCAGGCCATGGAATCTGCCGTGCAGAAGTTTGTCCGGCGCCCCGAGACCTGCAGGGACGACGCCGCAGCGACGGTCGAGCGCGCGAGTTTTGCGCTCGTCGAGTACCTGGAGACCGTTCTCGCGGGCAAGGAGGCGTCGCCGGTGGCGCTATTTCCGCAGTACCGGGAGGTCCAGGCGCTGGCCGAGGTGGAGCACGTCCATCCTGCGGACCTGTGGCCGGTCGAGCGGCGCTTTCGCGAGCCCGAGGGTGCGCTTCCCCTGCCCCCGCTGGTCTATGGTCCGCAGGCGCGTGCGCAGCTCGATTCCATGGTGCTGCGCACCGTCAAGTCGGGGATTCGACGGCGGCGCTGGGCCTGCGCGATATCTGCCTGGGCTTTGCTGCGGCGCAGACGGATCGCCAGGTGCGCGCTTTTTGGAGAATCTGCGCGGGCTTCTTCGATGCCTTTGGCTCCGGATTGCTGGCGCAGGACATCTACGTCAAGCGCGTCGCCTCGCGCGTGCTGATGCAGTACGCCACCCTCGCCAAGGGGAATCCGGAGATCACCAACCGCCTGATTCAGGACCTGCTGTTCTTCTGCGCGCAGGCCCGGACCGCCGATCTGCCGGCCGACGCCGTGCCCTGGTTGCGGGCCGTGCGCCGGGCGTTCTCATTGGAGCGCTTTGCGCCCGTGGACTACGAAAGCGTCCGCTTCGGGCGCTTCGACCCTGCCGTGCTGGTCCAGGCGCGCAAGCGCATCGCGTCGGCCGCAGAGACCTGGTCTGCGCTCGCCGGTGGCGATCTGAACAAACGCAAGCCGGTGGCAGACCAGTTCAGTCTGGTGTGCGATTTGCTGCGCAAGCTGCACCCTGGCAGTGAGGACTTGGCGCAGGCGCTCACGCGTGCGGTGAACTCCATCGCCGAATCGGCAGAGCCCCCTTCGGCCGTCTTGGCGATGGAGGTGGCGACCTCCGTGCTGTACTTGCAGGCGGCGTTCGAGGAACTGGACGCCACGCAGGAGCAGATGGAGGCCCGGGCGACCCGCCTGGCGCAGCGTCTGGACGCGAGCAGCTCCGGCGCGGACCCCGGGCCGCTCGAGCAGTGGATGGAAGACCTGTACCGCAGGGTCAGCGGCAACCAGACCATGGGCAGCATCGTCGACGAGTTGCGCGCCACCCTGGGCGAGACGGAGAAGGCGCTGGATCAGTTCTTCCGCAACCCCGGGGACACGGTGGTCCTGGCCACCGTTCCCGGGCATCTCTCGCAGATGCGCGGCGTGCTCTCGGTCATCGGGCTGGACGAGGCCGCACGCGCCATGGCGCGCATGAGCGAGACGGTCGAGCGCCTGCTCGTCGAACCCCTGCCCGAGGAGGACATGCAGGGCGTTTTCGGGAAGTTTGCGAACAGCCTCGGCGCCCTGGGATTCCTGATCGACATGCTGGGCTACCAGCGTGCCATGGCGCGCAAGCTCTTCGTGTACGACGAGGACCTG
>NZ_AFAL01000129.1 GCF_000193225.1 Verminephrobacter aporrectodeae subsp. tuberculatae At4
CCGAGGTTTTGCGCCTGGAATCTGCCTGACAGTTGGAAGGCACGGCTCATGATGTCGGTGTAGGGGGTGGCGCTGCTGTCCAGGCCACCCGCATAGATGGCGATCACTCCGGCGCTGCGCATGTTGAAGCCGGTCAAGGCTCCGTTGGCCACCTGCGCCGTGCCGGTGGTCAGCGTGAGTCGGCTGGCGTTGACAAAGCTACCCCCGTTGATGGAGATGCCGTTGGGGTTGGCCACGATGACCTGCGCCGCCGCGCCGTTGACCGTGACGGCCCCGTTGATGCGGCTATGGCTATGGTCGGTGGAGTTGACCTCGTTGAGGATGGTCTTGGCCAGAACGCCGTTGTAGAGCCACGGGTTGCTGCTTGAGTTATTGAGCACGATGCCGCTGGCGGGCACGTCAAACTGTTTGTAGGTGTTGCGGCTCAGCCCCGCTGCGCTGGGGGTCTGGATGTTGACCAGCGGACGGGTGCCGTCGCTGAGCACGGTTGGGCGCTGGTTGGCGGGTGCCGCCGGGTCCGCAATGATTTGCGCCCAGGCCATGGGCATGGGCAAGGCCCCCAGGGCCAGCCATAGGGCCAGGGCCACCGGGCGGCAATGTCCTCCTGCTGGCAAGGAGGGCGCCTGTCCGCTGCCCGCCCCTGCCCCACCCTCTCCTGCGGCGCTCTTGCCACTGCCTTGCGCAGTTTCGGCAACGGCCATGCGTTCGCCCCGGCGTTCGTTGAAGACAATGCGGTGACGGTTACGATTCATGGAATTTCCTGCGCTGGTTTGTTTGAACGGGTTTCAGAATTCGACGCGCAGGCTGAAACCCGCAGTGCGTTTGGTCGTGGCAATTTCTTCGGGGCGGGACAGGGGCTTGCCCAGGAAAACCTCCCATTGCACCGAGTAGGGCACCGGGTCAGCGTCTGCCACCTTGTGCTGGCCGCGCAATCCCAGCGCCATGCCCGACAGGCGATGGGCTCTGTCCTGCTCCGGTGTCGTGTTGCGCCCGGTATCCAGGGCGGCGTACACCTGCACGCCACGGGCAAGATCCAGCGCCGCGGGCAGACCGGTGGTCAGCTCCTGCCGCCACAGTTGCCCCCGGTCGCCGCACACCGTCTGCTGCCCGTCAAAACCACGCACCGTGGCACGGCTACCCAGACAGAAACGGTCCTGCGGCGTCAGGCGGTTGCGTGTCCACTGCCATTGCAGCTGGGTGCTGTATTGCCAGGGGTGGCCTTCGGTATTCAGGGGCATGACCCAGTGCAGCAAACCGGTCGTCAGCCCCATGCGGGCCGTGCCCCGCCCGGTGAATTCTTCCGGGGCGGGCTGCGCATGGAATGCCCGGTGCCGCGGCGATACGCCAGCTGCGCCATCAAGGTGCCCGCTTGCAGGTACTGCAAGTGCTGGATCTCGGACTCCCATCCGGCAGTGCGGCGGCGCTGCACCCGCACCTCCAAGTCGGCTATGTAGTTGTTTGACTGGCGCATGAAGCCCTTGAAGCTGGCCGTGGTTTTGCTGCGCCTGCCCCGTTGCAGCACCCGGGACAGGGAGAACTCCTTTTGGCCTGAAGTGCCGCTGTACAGGTAGGACTCGTATGGGCCGTACACCGTCTGCCCGAACCGGTTGTCGCTGAACGTGGCCCCCACCAGCCAGTAGCCCCAGGGCAGGCTGTAGCGCAGGATTTGGTTGCGGCTGCCGCGGGGGCCGCTGTCCTTCTGGCCCAAGTCCCGGCCCTTGGCGATGGACAAGGAATCGCCCAGACCCAGCGGGTCGTCCCAGGCCAAGGTGGCGTTGCCTTGGAGCTTGCCGGTGGTTCTGAGGCCGTCATCGTCCATGGACAGGCCCAGACGCCAGGGACGGCCCGGCTGCATGTCCACGACCAAGTCGCTGGTGCCCGGTGCTTCGCCCGGCGATCCGGATTCCGGTTTTGAGGCTGGGCAGGCGCTGGAGGTTTTCGGCAGACTGCTCGACGTCGCGCAGGTTGAGGATGTCTCCCTCCCGAACGGCCCACACCCAGCTGGGCAGAGAGACACCTGCTGATTCGGCACGGATGCGCGCCACGCGGCCTTCGTTGATCTGAAGCAGCAACTCGCCTGAATTCAGGTCCTGCTCCGGCACGTGCACGTGGCTGGTGACGTAGCCCTGCTCGACCAGCGCCTGTTGCGCCCGTTGAATGAGCAGGGTGACGCCTTGGCTGCCCAGACACCTTCCGTAAGGTGGGTCATCGGCATTGATGCCGCTCAGGGCCGATTGCAGTCCCTCGGAAAACAAAACACCCTGAATGAGCACCCGGTGAATCAAGGCGCATGGTTGCTCGTCGGGCAATCGTTGGTGCACCGGGGTTTTGGTGAGCGGGCCCGGCGCGGACTGTGCAGGCGCCTCCTCCATCTGCTGGCGAAGTTCCTTGCGCTGGCGGTCCTGTCGCTGAAGTTCCGGGGATGGATCAGGAATGCCCGTTTGCGCATGCACGGACGCGCCGAGACAGCATGCCAGCGCAACGGTCAAGCGCCGTTGCATGCAGCCGCCGCGAGGGTTCGTCGTCGTTTCGCGTGGAAACTACATACGTGTAAATGGAAACTGGCATGCACAATGGCTGCTGGTGGATGCTGGCGAGCAGCTTGCCTTGGACCTGTCCGCAGGTCCATCGGGTGGGTGTTGCGCATGGGAGTGCCTGATGTCGAGAGCAGCGTGAATGTATGAAATTTGCGCAAAATATAACCCAATTTACTGTAGGCTGCAAACCTCCGCCTTGTTCACCGTGCGGCGGTTCTGAAGGGGCGGTTCCAAGCCACCCCAGCGAGGGGGGATTGATCGTCAGGAAATGGGGCTCACCCCGGATGGGGCGCGGCGCACGGCGATCGCACAAATTGAGCCATTAATTGAGCAATTTTTGGCCGCGCGCGGTGGCATCAGCCGTGTGCTCAAACGCTCTGACTATCCGTGGCTACAACCGCCAGCAGATCACGTGGCTGGTTTCCCGCTGGCAGGGCAACCGTCTAAGCGTTGCATGGCTCCAGGCGCTCCGTTTGCGCGCAAGGAGCCTGCGCGGAGAGGGCGTTGCTGCCGACCGCGCTGGTCCGTCGGCAACGGCGCTTCAGAGGAACAGGTAGCCGGCCCGGCCCATGGGGATGCGGATCATCCAGAGAACGGCCAAGTGCAGCGGGTAGTAGGCGTAGAAGGCCCAGCGCAGGCGCGGCAGGCGCAGATCCACGCGTGTGGCCAGGGCGAGCAGCGGCAGGGCCGCCATGGCCCAGAGGTTGCCGTTGAAGACCCGCAGCGCCGCGCAGGCCAGCAGCGCGAGCGCTGCGGCCGTCCAGGTCGGCCGCTTTGCGTACGACCAGACGGCCAGGCCAAGGGCGACGGCCGGCCAGCAGTATTCGACCAGGCTGCCGCCCAGGACGAACACCGCGCCGGCACCGACCCACGGCAGCGCGCCGGTGCGCTCGAGCAGGCAGGCCGTGGCCGTGAGCACCAGGAGCATGAACATCACGTTCAGCGGCCAGAACCCGGCGTACAGGCCGCCCAGGGCCATGAAGGGCAGCGTGGCCAGCGCGCCGAAAACGCCCAGGCGCAACATGCTGCGGCGGTACCGGCCGGGCACGTCCCCGGCCGGGCCAGGTTGCAGGCCAGGACGAAGACGAAGATGGGGAGCGCGAGGCGGCCCGCCTCGAACAGCACCGGCAGCGTGGCGTTGAACAGGTACTTGTTCACGTGGTCGCCGGTCATCAGCGCCAGCGCGAGCCACTTCAGTCCTTCGCACGTTCCGTCGGCGACGACCAGGCGCGGCGGCGCAGCAACCATGGCACGCATGGCTTGCCAGTTCATCGGGCCTTCCCTTGGTCGTCCATGGAAGGCGCCGTGCTGCGCGCTTCCTCGGTCTGCCGGGGTTGCGGTGCGGGCCGGGTCTGCGTGACGTCGCGCGTGACGAAACGCGCTTCGAGCCAGTCGGCCCACTTCGCCGCCTTGCGCATCAGGTCGGCGCGGTACCGCGCGTTGTGCTGCGGCGTGCGCGAGTGGTAGTTCGCGGCCCGGGTCCACAGGTCGCCCCGGTCGTCGCGGATATGCCCGCGCAGCCGCCAGGCGGCCAGGTCGAACGCGTAGCAGCCGGCGGCGGCCACGTCGTTCGCCGTGATTGCGTACCGGCTCAGGTCGGCCAGGTACGCGGTGTTGAACTGCATGCTGCCCACGTCGTGCGTGCCGTTCGCGTTGCGCACCCACAGGCCGGGCCGGCCGCCTTCCTTTTCTGCAACGGCCAATACGATGTTCACCGGAACGCCGTACTTCACGGCGGCAGAGATCGCGCACGAGACGCGCTCCTGGAGTTGCGGCGGCAGGTCGGCAACGAAGGGCAGCATGGCGTCACGCAGTCTTTTCGCCGTGGATCCACCCACCAGTGTCCTGCCCCGAGTTGGCCCGGTATCGGCTCTGGCTGCGGGACGACTCGATCTGCTGGGCCGTGTGGATCACCGATCCCACGGCCGGGGCGAGGGCCTCGGCGCGGGCCGTGGCCGCAAGCTTGTGCTGCATGTGCTCTTGCTCCTTGGGCGTCAGCCGTCGAACGCCCGGTAGGGTTGGGGAAACGCCAGGTCCTTCGTGACCACGACCTTGATGCGGTAGCTGGGCCGGATTTCCCGCGTCGGCGAGATGCCCAGGTTCTTCTCAATGCGTTGCGCCGTGACCAGGCCAAGCTGCTCGTCCAGGGCGTCGCTCAGCGCACCGTAGACACTGCTCACCGGGTCGCGGTGCTGGCTGTAGGAGACGCCGACGATCACGCCAGACATCAGGTGGGCCGATGCGAAGTGCCGCCGACGCTGCGTGTTCTCCGGGTCGTCGGGGTCCGTATGGTCGGCGCCGTCGGCGTCCGGTGTGGCGCCGACGTCGAGCGCCTTGCCGTCGGGAAACACGATGCGCTGCCACGCGACCAGCATGCACGTCTGGCCGTCGGCGACCGCGCACGAATACGCGCCGGCCAGGCGCGCGCCCTGCGGAATGAGCAGGTGCCTGCCGGTCGCCGTGTCGTACACGTCCTGCGCGACCTGCGCGAGGATTTCGCCCGGCAGATCGGCGTTGATTTCCGCAATCAGCGTCGCCGGCACGACGAAGCCGGCGCGCAGCTCGAACGCTGTGCGCTGCGCTTGCGAGCGCTGCTCCTGCTTGCCTTGGTCGATCTGCGCCGTGCCGTTTCTGCCGCTGCCTGCGGTTTCTTGCGGGGGCTGCGCTGCCGCGCCCGCGCTGACCGCAGCCGCCTCCTGTTGGTCTGCGGCGCCGGGGCC
>NZ_AFAL01000128.1 GCF_000193225.1 Verminephrobacter aporrectodeae subsp. tuberculatae At4
CGTCGCCGGCGCTGCCCGGCTGCTCAAGCCGCACGGCGTGGCCAGCTTCGAGTTCCCGCAGCTGCTGCGCATGGTGCAGGGCTGCCAGTTCGACACGGCGTACCACGAGCACTACTCCTACCTCTCGCTCACCGCCGTGCAGCGCATCTTCGCCGCCTGCGGCCTTGCGCTGCACGACGTGCAGGAGCTGCCCACGCACGGCGGCAGCCTGCGCGTGCTGGCCGCGCGCGCGGACGTGGCCGACCACCCCCAGGCGAGCGCGCAGGGCGCCGCGCGCGTGGCGCGGCAACTCAGCGCCGAGCGCCAGGCGGGGCTGTGCGCGCCCGGTTTCTACGGCGCGCTCCAGGCGCAGGCGCTGCGCATCAAGAACGATTTGCTCGGCTTTCTGCTGCACTGCCGGGCGCAGGGGATCAGCGTCGGCGCGTATGGCGCGGCGGCCAAAGGGAACACGCTGCTCAACTTTGCCGGCGTGCGCCCGGACCTGCTGCCCTACGTCGCCGACCGCAACCCGGCGAAGCAGGGCAAATTCCTTCCCGGCAGCCACATCCCGGTGGTGGACGAGGAGTACCTGCGCACGCAGCGCCCGCAGCGGGTGCTGATCCTGCCCTGGAACCTGCGCGAGGAACTGACCCGGCAGCTCGGCTGCGTGCGCGCCTGGGGCGGGCGCTTCGTTCTTGCCGTGCCCCGGCTGGAGGTGCTCTGAATGCTCGACGTCCACGCCACCGCGCAGATCTCGCCCTGGGCAGACATTGCAGACTCGGTGCGCGGCAGCCGCATCCCGGTGGTGGACGAGGAGTACCTGCGCACGCAGCGGGTGCTGATCCTGCCCTGGAACCTGCGCGAGGAACTGACCCGGCAGCTCGGCTGCGTGCGCGCCTGGGGCGGGCGCTTCGTTCCTGCCGTGCCCCGGCTGGAGGTGCTCTGAATGCTCGACGTCCACGCCACCGCGCAGATCTCGCCCTGGGCAGACATTGAAGACTCGGTGCGCGGCAGCCGCATCGTGGTGGGCGCGCATTCGGTGATCGACAGCTTCGTCAAGATCAAGCCCGCAGGCGGCAGCGGCCACCTGATCGTGGGCGCGCACGTGGTCATCAACGCGGGCTGCGTGCTGTACACCGGAAACGGCATCTGCATCGGCGACCATGTGGCGATCGCGGCGAACTGCACCTTTGCGCCGGTGAACCACGCCTGCACCCAACGCGACCGCCTGATCCGCGAGCAGGGCTTCGCCCCCGGCAAGGGCGGAATCGTTCTGGAAGACGACGTCTGGGTCGGCGCCAACTGCGTGCTGCTCGACGGCGCCGTGCTGCGCCGGGGCTGCGTGCTCGGC
>NZ_AFAL01000127.1 GCF_000193225.1 Verminephrobacter aporrectodeae subsp. tuberculatae At4
CGTGGCGCGGCGCCAGGCCGAACTGTGGAGCAACCCGCGGCGGCGCATCAGCGTGGCGCGCCAGATGTACGCGCTGCGCCTGGGTGAAGTGCTGCCGCACCGGGATTTGGACACGCTGCGCGGTATCGAGGGTTCGCGCGTCAAGAACTTCTACAGACTGATGGCCGAGAAGCACGGCATCTCCTGGAAGGGCCGCAACTACGACCGCGCCCATCCCGACGCCACGGACCTGCCGAATCAGGCCATCAACCACGCCGCCACGGCAGTGCAGGCTGCGGCGGCCATCGCCGTGCAGTCGCTGGCGGCGCTCCCCCCGCTGGGCTTCATCCACGAAAACTCCGGCCAGTCCTTCGTGCTCGATATTGCCGACCTGTTTCGCGACACGGTGACGCTGCAAATCGCGTTCACCGCAGCCCGGCGCGCGCAGCAGGTGGGCGACACCATCGACAAGCTGGTGCGGCGTGAAGCGACTGCGGTGTTTCGCAAGCAACAACTCATTGGCGCAATGATCGACCGCATCAAGCAGGTGTTGCGCATGGACGAGGCAAGCCATGGCGCTGGTGATGATCGTGATGCGTGACCTGCCCGACCGCTTCCACGGCTTTCTGTCGTCGGTCATGCTGGAAGTGGCGCCCAACGTATTCGTCTCGCCCCGCATGAACCCCGGCGTGCGTACGCGCGTATGGGACGTGATGAGCGACTGGCACCGGCACGAGAACCAGGGCAGCCTGGTCATGGTGTGGCGCGACCTGAACGCCGTAGGCGAAGTGGGAGTGGCCCATCTGGGCACCCCGGCACGCGAACTGCTTGAGGCCGATGGCATGTGGTTGGTCAGGCGACGCGCGGCGTCGCCTGGAAATGCTCCTTAAAAATTTGGATCGATTTGCTGGTTTTCTCTTATGTGACATGGGTTTACATACGAGAGGTTGCCCCGCGCGAGCGGGGATAGGCCCAATGGGGATGCGGTCGCAAGCACTGCTTTTGCGGTTGCCCCGCGCGAGCGGGGATAGGCCCGTGGTCAAGGGGTTCAGGTACTTTGTAATGGTGGTTGCCCCGCGCGAGCGGGGATAGGCCCGAGCGGTTTGTTGGCGTCGGGATCATCGTCGAGGTTGCCCCGCGCGAGC
>NZ_AFAL01000126.1 GCF_000193225.1 Verminephrobacter aporrectodeae subsp. tuberculatae At4
GTGCCCCGAGCCGGGGTCGAACCGGCATGCCCCTTTTCAGGAAAGCGGCGGATTTTAAGTCCGCAGTGTCTACCCATTTCACCATCGGGGCGCGGGCTTCCCAGCGCATGCGGCGCTGAGCGTAACCCGGACAGCGCGTGCACGCAATGCCTGCCACGTCCGGCCCAAGGCCCGCTGCCGCTGCATGCGGTCGGGGGTCGCGCTTCGGATCGCTACTTCAAACCAATTGGTTGCGAATTGCGTAGACGGTGAGTTCCGCGTTGTTCGAGAGATGCAGTTTTTCCAGTACCCGCGCGCGATACACGCTCACGGTTTTCGGGCTGAGCATCAGCTCCGCGGCGATGTCCGACAGCCTGCGGCCCGAGGCGATCTTCAGCAGGGTCTGCAACTCGCGCGCGGAAAGCGCCGCGTGCGGCGCCTCGGGCTCGGGCTGCGCCAGGCTGTCGGCGAGCATTTGTGCAACCTCGGGGGTGAGGTACTTGCGGCCCTGCATCAGCGTGCGCACGGCGGTTATCAACTCCACCGGGTCGCCGGCCTTGTTTGCGTAGCCGCGCGCGCCGGCTTTGAGGCAGCGCAGCGCGTACTGGTCTTCGGGGTACATGGAGAGCACCAGAACGCGGACGCCGGAATGCGTTTCGCGCAGGCTGGCCAGGACTTCGAGTCCGCTGCGGCCGGGCATGCTCAGATCGAGCAGCAGCACGTCGCAGGGGGTCGTGCGCAGCAGCTCACGCAGTTCGCAGTAACCCCCGCTTCGCCGCTGACCTGGATGTCGGGCGCCTCGGCCAGGGTGTCGCGTATCCCGCGGCGCACCACGGCATGGTCGTCGCACAAGAGCACATGAATCACGGCGCGTCTCCCGGGTCGGTCGAGGCCGGGGACGCTGTCAGCGGGATGGACAGGATCACCGAGGTGCCCTGGCCCGGCCGGCTGCTGATGTCCAACCAGCCGCCCACGGTGCGCGCGCGCTCGTGCAGTCCCTTGAGTCCGAAGGCCTTGGGCTTGTCGAGCATCCGGGGATCGATTCCGCAGCCATCGTCCGCCACCTCCAGCGTCAACACCCCCTCCCGGTCGGAGAGTTCGATGTCCACCCGGGCCGGGTTCGCGTGTTTGGCAATATTCGTCAACGCCTCCTGCGCCGTGCGGTACGCGACGAGCTGGATTCCGGGCGCAGCGTGCATCGTGTCGCTGCTGCTTTGTACGCGTGCGGGAACGCCGCTGCGGCGTTCGAAACCGGCTGCGAGCCATTGGACTGCGGCCACCAGTCCCTGCTCGAGAACCGGGGGGCGCAGATTCATCATGATGCGCTGGCTGGCTTCGATCGCGTGCTGCAGCATGTCTGCCGCCGACAGCGCATGCTCTTGCAGCGCCGGGTCCGTGCTGTGGCGCCCGATCCAGGCCACGTCGAAACGCACGGCCGTGAGCGCGCCCCCGATGTCATCGTGGATCTCGCGCGCGATGGCGGCGCGTTCCTGCTCGATCGAGGTTTGCAGGTGCTCCGCGAATTCTGCCAGCCGGCGCTGCGACGCCGCGAGTTCCGCGAGCGCCAGTTCGCGCGCGCGCCGCGCCTCGTGCACCTGCAGCGCCTGCGCGATGACGTGCGGCAGGCGCTGCATGTCGTCTTTGAGCAGATAGTCCGCGACGCCCAGGCGCATGGCGTCCACGGCCGCGGCCTCGCCGATGGCGCCGGACAACAGGATGAACGGGGGATGCTGCGGCTTGCACGCCACGTGCGCCCAGGCGTCGAGCGCGGTGAACCCGGGCAGGCGGTAATCGGCCAGGATGATGTCGAAGCGCCCGGAGTCGGTCAGTCGCTGGAATTCACCGAGCCGGTCCACCTGCCGGACGTGGCAGGCGAGCCCCGATCGCCGCAGCGTCCGGGCCGCGAGTTCATGGTCCGCCGGCGAGTCTTCGAGGTGGAGGATTTCGAGCGCCTGTTCTGCTTCTGCGGTTGCGGGGACCATAGGCGCGCCATCATATAGGGGCGGTCCTATGCCCAGCCTGCGTCAACCTTGAACTCCTGCGCCGTGCACATGGCGGCGTCGTCCGAGGCGAGGAACAGCACCATGCGCGCGATGTCGTGCGGTTGCAGCCTGTCGGGCAGGCATTGGTTGCGCTCGATCTCGCGCTCGCCCTCGGCGTCGAGCCACAGCCGGATCTGCCGCTCGGTCATGACCCAGCCGGGCGACACCGTGTTGATGCGGATGCGGTCCCGGCCCAGGGTCTTCGCCAGCCCGCGCGTGAGCCCGTTCACCGACGACTTGGCGATGGCGTAGCAGGGAAAGCCCGCGCCCTTGGCCTGCCAGCCCGTGGAGCCCAGGTTGATCACCGCGCCCGCACCGAGCCGGCGCATTCCGGGAACGACCGCCTGGATCGCAAAGAACGCCGGGCGTTCGTTGATCGCCATGCGCTCGTCGTAGTAGGCCGGCGTCACGGTCTCCAGGGTATGGCGATCGTCGTTCGCAACATTGTTCACCAGCACCGCGAAGTCGCCCAGCGCAAGCGCCGCGTCGCCGATGGCCGTCTGCAACGCGACCACGTCGCGCACGTCGCAGACGCGCCACCAGGGATGGGGGTGCCCGGCGTCGGCCAATTGCTGCGCCAGGCGCTCACCCGATTCCCGCGCGATATCCACGAAAGCGACCCGGGCGCCCTGGCTGGCAAACGCCGAAACGATGGCGGCCCCGATTCCGCTACCGCCCCCGGTGACGAAAACGGTGCGGTTTTCGAGGCTGGGAAAATGCGCGGGTCCAGGGACCGGGGTGGCGGCTGCTGCGGTGGAGGGATGGGGCAGTGGGCTGGCGGAGTCTGACATGGCAAAGTGAATATTGGTGGATGGAGAAAAACGGGTGCCGGGCAGCACTGTGCGTTGACAGGATCGCCGCCGTCAAGAGCCCTGTCCGACCGGCATGCACCGCCGGACAGCGACGCAAACAACGACCGGAACGGGCCCATGCGCCGGGGGTTTGCGCTGTTCGACCCCGCGCGCGACAACGAAACGCAGAGCAGGGAGGACATTGCGGATCGTCGCCCGCCCCGCCGCGCGCCCGTTCAGTTCAGACCCAGCACGTCGAACATGTCGAACAGGCCCGTGGTCCGCCCTTCAACCAGGAAACGCACGGCCCGCAGACTGCCCTGCGCGTAGGTGGTCCGGCTGGCCGCCCGGTGCGTGATCTCGATGCGCTCGCCCATGCCGGCAAACAGCACCGTATGGTCGCCCACGATGTCGCCGCCACGGATGGATGCAAACCCGATGCTCGACGCATCGCGCTCGCCCGTGGCGCCCGCGCGGGCGTGCACGGCGCATTCCCTGAGGTTGCGCCCCATGGCCTGGGCGATGAGCTCGCCCATCGCAAGCGCGGTGCCCGAGGGGGCATCCACCTTGTACCGATGGTGCGTCTCGATGATCTCGACGTCGTAGCCCGTGGCCATGGCCTGGGCTGCGAGTTGCAGCAGCCGGAGCGTGACGTTCATGCCCACGCTCATATTCGGCGCCATGACGATGGCCGTGCGTTTCGCGCACGCGGCAATCTCGACCTTCTGCGCGTCCGTAAAACCCGTGGTGCCGATGACGGCTTTCACACCCATCTGGCTGCACAGCGCCAGATGCGCCAGCGTGCCTGCGGGGCGCGTGAAGTCGATCAGCACGTCGGCATTTTCCAGGCCCGCAGCAATGTCGGCGGTGATGGGCACGCCGCTCGCATGGCCCAGAAAGGCCGTGGCGTCGAGGCCGTCGGCGGCGATGTCCAGTGCGCCGGTGAGCACGCAGTCGTCACTCGCGCGAACGGCCTCGATGAGCATGCGCCCCATGCGGCCCGAAGCGCCCGCAACCGCCACCCGGCAGGCGCTCGCGGCGGCAGGCGAAGAGGTGTCTGTCATGGGAAGGCTCCTGTCCGGTTGCGCTGCGCAGCTGCCGGCGTCAGCGCACGGGCGCTTCCAGTGGCGGGTAGGTGCCGGGTGATGGGGCTGCGGCGGGCTGCGCGTCCGAGGCCGGCTGCCGGGGCGCGGCGGGGTAGCGCGCCAACTGCTCGGGGGTCGCCTCCAGAGCAGGCGCCTGGCCCTGGGCATCGCGTGCGCCCAGCGTGGCCACGAACTCGGTCTCGGAGGGCATTGCATCGCCCTCGGAACGCTCGAGCACGTCGCCCTTGAAAAACACGGTGAGCTTGCGGGTCTGCATGTCTTCGCCCGGACGCTTGAGCGTGAACACGTATTCCCAGCGGTCGGCGTGGAACAGGCTCGTGACCAGCGGCGTGCCCAGGATTTCGCGCACCTGCTGGCGGCCCATTCCGGGCTGCAGGGCCTCGACCTGCTCGCGCGAGACGAAATTGCCCTGCACCACGTCCACCTTGTACGGCATCACGATGCGGGCAATGCGGCTACTGGCGCTATCCGGACTGCCGCACCCGGCCAGGGTGGCAGTCAGGGCGGCGCCGACCAGCCAGACCCGGCCCGCACGGGCGCTGCAATGGACTTTCACGAGCATGGTGTGATGGGAGAGAGAGCCGAAAACCGGGGCTGGGGATATGATCGCCCGATTGTAGCGGTAGCTCCCAGAGACCCCGGGAAATCCCGGGCGCAGGCCAGCACACCCGAAAGAGCATGCCATGACCAATGTCGACGAACTCAAAAACACCGGGCTCAAGGCCACGCTACCCCGCCTGAAGATTCTGGAAATCTTCCAAAAAGGCACCCAGCGCCACATGACGGCGGAAGACGTGTTTCGCGTGCTGCTCGAAGAGCACACGGACATTGGCTTGGCCACGGTGTACCGGGTGCTGACGCAATTCGAGCAGGCGGGAATCCTGACCCGCAGCAACTTCGAGAGCGGCAAGGCGATCTACGAACTCAACGAGGGCCAGCACCACGACCATTTCGTCTGCACGGCCTGCGGCAAGCTGGAGGAGTTCTTCGACCCCGAAATCGAAGAGCGCCAGCAGACCGTGGCCCAGGCCAAGGGCTGGGTGGTGCAGGAGCACACGATGGCCCTGTATGGCCTGTGCGCCCACTGCGCACAAAAGGCAAGAGCCGGTTGACGGGGGGCGGACCCACCCGCTCAATGCCCGCCATCGCGCTCCATGGCGCGGCGGTGGCGCTCGACGAACTCCTGGTAGGTATCGATTCCGCGCAGTTGCAAGATGGTGTTGCGCACGGCCGCCTCGACCAGCACCGCGATATTGCGCCCGGCGACCACCTGGATCACGACCTTGAGGACGGCGACGCCGAGCACGTCCTGCGTGAGCGGCTCGTAGGGCAGGCGCTCGTAGTCGCGCTCGAGCGTTTCCTTGCGCACCAGATGCACGATGAGCTTCAGGCGCATCTTGCGGCGCACCGCGGTCTCGCCAAAGATGGCGCGGATGTCGAGCAGGCCGATGCCGCGCACTTCCAGCAGGTTCTGCAGCAGATCCGGGCACTTGCCCTCGATGGTCGTCTGGTTGATGCGAAACAGGTCCACCGCGTCGTCGGCGACCAGACCGTTGCCCCGGGAGATGAGCTCGAGCCCGAGTTCGCTCTTGCCCAGGCCCGACTCGCCGGTGATCAGCACGCCCAGCCCCAGGATGTCCATGAACACGCCGTGCATGGTGGTGCGATCGGCAAAATGCTTGGACAGGTAAGCGCGCAGCACGTCGATGACAAAGGCCGGTGACTCGCGCGTCGCGAACATCGGAATCTGCGCCCGCTCGCACATTGAGACCAGGGCATCCGGCGCCATCTGGCCGTCGGCCAGAATCAGCACCGGCGGCTCCAGAGTCACGATGCGGGCGGTGCGGCGCTTGCAGTCCTCGGCCGAGGCGCTGCTCAGGTAGGCGATCTCCCGCTCGCCGAGAATCTGTACGCGGTAGGGGTGGATGTAGTTCAGGTAGCCGACCAGATCGGCCCCGGAGCGCGCCAGGCGCACGGCGACTTCGTCGAACCGGCGCTCGGAAGCCCCCAGGCCCGCGACCCACTCCCACTTCAGGAGGTTGCGGAACTCCTCGAAGAGCACGTCAGCGCTGACGACATTGGGCTTCACGGCGGGTTGGCGAAGAAATGGGCGGCGCGGGTTGCCCGTTGAGGTTTGTTTTCAGTGCGCCTGCGCGGACTGCCAGCCGGCGATCATGCCATGCAATTCGGCAGCATCGGTGCAGGCCTTGAGCTTTTCGCGCAGGGCCGAATCGCTGAGCAGCTCGGCAATCTCGGAAAGGATTTCCAGGTGTTTCTGCGTGGCCGCCTCGGGGACCAGCAGAAAGATCAGCAACCCGACCGGCAACTCGTCCGGCGCGTCGAAACCGATGGGCTTGAGCAGCCGGAACACCGCCGCCATGGGCGCCTTCAGGCCCTTGATGCGGCCGTGCGGGATGGCCACGCCATGGCCCAGACCGGTGGAGCCCAGGCGCTCGCGCGCAAACAGGCTGTCGGTGATCAGCGCCCGCGCGAGGCCGTGCTGGTCCTCGAACAGCAGACCCGCTTCTTCAAAAGCCCGCTTCTTGCTGGTGGCGTCCACGCTCACGAGCACTTGGGCGGAGGGGAGGATGGAGGCGAGTCGGTTCATGGTCAGGGGAAACAATTATGCACACCTGCGCGCCCGCCCCGACCGTGCGATGCAATAAAAAAACCGCCCGGCAGGGGCGGCGCTGTACCAGGGCGGGCGTGCATCAAACGTGCAGTTCGCGCTTCGCAGCCTCGTGGTGGTGGTTTTGCAAACGATCCTTGTGGCGCACCACTTGACGGTCCATCTTGTCGACCAGTTCATCGACCGCCGCGTACAGATCGGCGTGGGAACTTTCGGCAAACAAATCACTGCCTTTGACGTGGATATTGCATTCCGCTCTCTGTCTCTTTTCCTTTTCCTTTTGCTTTTCGATCGTCAGCAACACCTTCACATCGACGACTTGGTCGAAATGGCGGGCGATCCGATCGAGCTTGGTGGTGACGTAACTGCGCAGGGCGGGAGTGACTTCGAGGTGGTGACCACTGATCGTCAAATTCATGAAAAGACTCCTGTAGCTCTCGGTGGAAAAAACGCCGCCCCGTATCCCGAAGAAGGAGCGGCCCGGCGAACCCGGATGCATCTGTTGACGCAGACACAGGTTCACTATGCCCGCGCCCTCCCTGAAAAGCAACCGCATACCCACTTGGCGCGCCAAGTTATGCCCGGCAAGCCAGCCGGTCGGTCGGTCCACCCCTTGGCCTGGGCCTGCGCAACCAATGCAGGGGATCAGCGTAAAACCCGTAAACATCGGCTACACACGCCGAAGCGCAAGGTCCGCAAGAACCCCACCCTCCCGCGAAAACGTTCATGCCGCGAGCAGTTCGGCCACCTGCGCGCGCAGCGACTCGGGCCACACCGCGTGCGGCGCCAGCGGCCGCCCGACGTTCAGGCCCACGCGGCTGTGCAGACCCCGGCGCAGGGGCCGCACCATCGCCCGGCCACGCTCGATGCGGCTGAAATACGAGCCCCACAGATTGCTCAACGCCATGGGAATCACGGGGGCCTGCACCCCGTCGGCCCGGGCGCGTTCCAGGATTTTCATGATCCCGCCCTTGAACTCCTGCAAGCGCCCGTCGTGCGTGATTCCGCCTTCGGGGAAGATGGCGAGCAGATCGCCCGCGCGCAGCACCTGCGCGGCGCGCTCGAACGCGGCCTCGTAAGTAACAGGGTCTTCCTTTTGGGAAGCAACGGGAATCGCCTTCGCCAGACGAAACAGCGCGCCGAGCACCGGCACGCGGAAGATGCGGTGGTCCATCAGAAAGCAAATCGGCCGGGGGCTGGCCGCCATGAGCAGCACGGCGTCCACATAGCTCACATGGTTGCAGACCAGGATCGCGGCGCCGGTGGTCGGCAGGTTCTCCTCGCCGCGCACCCGAAAGCGGTACACACAGTGCGACAGCACCCAGGCCACGAAGCGCAGCAGGTATTCGGGAACGAGCATGAAGATGCCGCACGCCACGAGCGCATTCGCGACGCCGGTGAACAGGAAGATCTGCGGCACCGTGCAGCCCGCACCGAGCAGCGCGCCGGCAATCAGCGAGCTGGCAATCATGAACAGCGCGTTCAGGATGTTGTTCGCGGCAATGATGCGTGCGCGGTGCGTGGGCAGGCTGCGCATCTGTATGAGCGCGTACATGGGAACGCTGTACAGGCCGGCGAACAGGCTCAGCAGCGCCAGGTCGAGCAGCACGCGCCAGTGCGCGCCCTGGGCCAGGAACGCGCCCAGCCCCATGATCTCTGCGTGCGGCAGCTGCGCCAGGGCAAAGTACAGATCGATGGCGAAAACGCTCAT
>NZ_AFAL01000125.1 GCF_000193225.1 Verminephrobacter aporrectodeae subsp. tuberculatae At4
CCGCCCCCGAGGCGGCACGCGCGCGCATCGAGCTGGCCCGGTTGCAGCGCCTGATGGGCCAACCCGATGCGCTGCTGGCGACGCTCAAAACGCTGGCCGCGCACAACCCCGCCGCATTGCCGCTGGCGGCCCCGCTGATGGTCGAGGCGGCCAGCGCCACGGGGCGCGTGGCCGAGGTGCAAGAGCTGCTGCAGGCGCATTACGCGCAGGCGCCATCGCTCGACGTGCTCGAAAGCATCGTGCTCCTGGAGACGGCCGACGAGGCCACACGCGCCACCGCCCGGCAACGCTATGTGCAGCACCTGGACAAGGAGCGCTCCCTGGTTGCCACGGCCAAATGGCTGGCGACCGAAAAACTGGAGCACGAGGAGTTCCACCCGCAGATCGAGCGCGCGCTCGAGCATGCCGTGAAACCGTTGCTGCGCTACCGCTGCGCCGCCTGCGGCTTCGAGGCCCGCCGGCATTTCTGGCAATGTCCGGGCTGCCAGACTTGGGACAGTTACCCGGCCCGCCGCGTCGAGGAGCTGTAAAGCGCCGGCAAGAGCCGGGCCCCGCCGCAAGGGGCGCGGACGGTTCTCTCATTTTCCGGCCCTGCCCGATCCCGATCCCGCTACCGGCGCCTGCGTCCGAAAGCTCCGGGGCGACAGCCCCGCGTCGCGGGTGAAGGCACGGCTGAAGTACGCGGGGTCGGCGTAGCCCAGGGCATAGGCAATCGTGGCGATGCTCAGGTGGGTGTAGGCCAGATTGCGCCGCGCCTCGCGCATGAGCCGGGCCTCGATCAGGCGCAGCGGACATCCATTACCTGTACCACGCCATGCTGGCGCACTACCGGGAGGGCGAGAGCGCGGGGCTCGACAACTACTCCGGCAAAGCGCTGGCGCGGGTGTGGAAGGCACAGCGCTTTTCATGGTGGATGACGGGCATGCTGCACAGCTTCCCCGATGCCATCGAATACGACCGGAAACTGCAGGACACGGAACTGGCCTATCTGTTCTCCTCCGAAGCAGCGCAGCGTTCGCTGGCCGAAAACTACGTCGGCCTGCCGTTCTGAGGCTCTGCGCCCACGCGGTTTGTGACTAGAATCGGTCCCCGCGTCGCTGCTCCCGCCGCGCCTCCCGCGCAGGCTTGGGGGCCATGGCAGTGCGCCGTGCGCCGCTCCTTCGCCACGCTCTGCTGCAGCCATCTGCGGCCGGGCGCCCCTCCATTCATCCATGATGCCGCTGCCCATCCTGTCCCTGTCCGCTGCTCCCACGCCAACCGGCCCGCACCTGCGGCCCGGGGGCTGCGCATGAAGCAACTGGCGCTGGATATCGGCTTGGCCACAGGGCCCACGCTGGGGCGTTTCTTTGCCGGCCCGAATGGCGCCGCCTTGCAGCACCTGCGTCTGGCAGCCGGGGATGGCGGCGGCCAAGCCACACACGCACCGCTGCCCACCTACCTCTGGGGCGGGTCCGGCAGCGGCAAGACCCATCTGCTCGAGGCGGTGCGCCAGGCCCTGCGCGAGCAGGGCGGCGGCGTGGGCTGGCTGGACCCGGGTGTGGTCCAGTCCCCGGCCGCGCCGGATTTCGACGAAACCTGGACCGCAGTGCTCATGGACGACGTGCACCTGTACGACCCCGCCCAGCAGGCCATGGCCTTCAACTGGTTCGTCAACGCCATCAGCCCCGCCAACGGCCCGCAGCGCTGGGTGCTCGCCGCCGGCCGCCTGCCGCCTGCGGACCTGCCTTTGCGCGACGACCTGCGCAGCCGCCTGGGCTGGGGCCATGTGTTCCAGCTCCAATTGCTCGACGAGGCCGAGCGCCGCGCCGTGCTGCGCCAGGAAGCCGACGCCCGGGGCGTGTTCCTGGGCGATGAGGTCATGGACTACATGCTGCGCCGCTTCGCGCGCGACCTGGGCAGCCTCATGCAACTGCTCGACCAACTCGACGCCTTTGCCCTGCGCACGCAGCGCGCCATCACCATCCCGCTGCTCAAGAGCATGCTCCAGGAGGTGCAGTGATGCCCCGCCTTCTTTCGTGGATCTGAATGACCTCTGACACCCCCACCCGCCGCCTGCGGCTGACGCTGTTCGACCTTGACCACACGCTGCTGCCCATCGATTCGGACCATGCCTGGGGCGCGTTCACCGTCCGCATCGGCTGGAGCGATGCGGCGCAGTTTGCGCAGCGCAACGACAGGTTCCTTGCCCACTACCAGGCGGGAACGCTCGACGTGCACGACTACGTGCGCTTTGCCACCGAAGCGCTGCGCCTGCGGGGACCCGATGCAGCCGCGGCCGCCCACGCGCAGTTCATGCGCGAGGTCATCGGTCCGGCCATCCTGCCCCAGGCGCTGGCCTTGGTGCGCACGCACCAGGCCGCGGGGGACGAGGTGCTGATCGTCACCGCGACGAATGAATTCGTGACGCGCCCCATCGCCCGGGCGCTGGGCGTGGGCGACGCCGGGCTGCTGGCCATGCAGTTGGCGCGCGATGCCGGCGGCTGGTACAGCGGCGAGATCGACGGCGTTCCCACCCTGCGCGCGGGCAAGGTGCGGCGCATGGAACAATGGCTCGCCGAGCGGCAACTGGCCTGGGAAGATGTCGAGAGCCGGTTCTACAGCGACTCCATGAACGACCTGCCGCTGCTCGAGAAGGTCGATCACCCCGTGGCCACCAACCCCGAACCGCGCCTGCGCGCGCTCGCCCGGGAACGCGGCTGGCGCATACTGGATCTGTTCGGAGCCCCTCCTGCCGCCGATGCGCCCCCATCCTCCTGATCCCCCGCTGCCTGCGTTCACTGCATACCCATGATCAAGAAGTTCATCGACAAGCTGCTGGGCAAATCGACGCCCGGCGCCCCGGGCAGCAAGCCGCATTTCGGCAAGCGCGAAGAGGTTCCGGCCTCGGTCCACGGAATCGACCCCGGTCTGGTGGACCCCCACGCCGCCGAGGTCGTGGCCACGCTCAAGCAGGCCGGGTTTGACGCCTACATCGTCGGCGGCGCCGTGCGCGACCTGCTGCTGGGCCTGCGCCCCAAGGACTTCGACGTGGCGACGAATGCCACGCCCGAGCAGGTCAAGCGCCTGTTTCGCCGCGCCTTCATCATCGGCCGGCGCTTTCGCATCGTGCACGTCGTGCATGGCCGGGGCCGCGAGCATGAGGTGACCGAGGTCGCCACCTTCCGCGCCTACCTGGACAACGCCGCCGCGGACCAGGTCGCAGGCAACGAGAAGACCAGCCGGGCGCAGCTGTCGGGCATGCAGCATGCCGTGGACGCCAGTGGCCGCGTGCTGCGCGACAACGTCTGGGGCCCGCAGGACGAAGACGCCACACGCCGCGACTTCACCGTAAACGCCATGTACTACGACCCGGTGGGCCAGATCGTCGTCGACTACCACAAGGGCCTGCGCGACGCCAAGAAGAAGACCTTGCGCATGATTGGCGATCCGGCCGCGCGCTACCGCGAAGACCCGGTGCGCATCCTGCGCGCCGTGCGCTTTGCGGCCAAGCTCAGCCCCCTGGGCTTTGGCATCGAGGCCAAAACCGCCGCCCCACTGGTGCAGTCGCAGGCGCTGCTCGCCGACGTGCCGCAGAGCCGCATGTTCGATGAAATGTTCAAGCTGCTGCAAACGGGCCACGCCATCGCCACCATCGGGCAACTGCGCAAGCTCGGCCTGGCCCGGGGCATCTACCCGCTGCTCGACCTGACCGTGGAACGTGCCGAATCGGCCCTCGTGCAGGCCGCGCTGCTCGACACCGACCGCCGCGTCGGCCAGGGCAAATCCGTGGCCCCGAGCTTTCTGCTCGCCTGCGTGCTCTGGGAGGACGTGCGCCGGGGCTGGACCGGGCGCCTGAACCAGCGCCAGCACCCACAGCCCGCGCTGCAAGAGGCCATCGACGAGGTGTTCGAGCAGCGCATCGGCGAGGTCTCGGGCCGCGGCAAGCTGGCCGCCGACATGCGCGAGATCTGGGCGTTGCAGCCGCGCTTTGAAAAGCGCG
>NZ_AFAL01000124.1 GCF_000193225.1 Verminephrobacter aporrectodeae subsp. tuberculatae At4
GTTCCAGCCCATTTGGGGGACCTTGTAGCGGCTGCCGTCGGACTGCGTCCTGCCCGCCAGATCGAAGCGCAGCACGGTGCCGGGGATCAGCCCGAGGCCGGGCGTGTCGCCCTCGGTGCTGTGGTCGAGCAGCATCTGCATGCCCACGCAGACGCCAAACAGGGGCTTGGCGGCGGCGGCTTCGAGCACCGATTCCTGCAGCCCCGAGCTGCGCAGCTCGTGCATGCAGTCGGGCATCGCGCCCTGGCCCGGCAGCACGATGCGCTGCGCTGCGCGCACCTCCTCGGGGTGCTGCGTGACCACCACGCTCCAGCCGCTGCCCTGGGCCGCAGCCCGCACGGCCTGCGACACCGAGCGCAGATTGCCCATGCCGTAATCCACCACGGCGACGGTTTTTGCTCCTGCATTCATAGCAAACAGGGTATGTGGATTCAGCGCATCCGACCGATTTGGTTCAAAACTCTACAGACAGCCCTTGGTCGATGCAATCGCGTCCGCCGAACGCGGGTCGCGCTCGAGCGCCGCACGCAGCGCACGGGCAAAGGCCTTGAACACGGTCTCGCACTGGTGGTGCGCGTTCACGCCCCGCAGGTTGTCGATATGCAGCGTGACGCCCGCGTGGTTCACGAAGCCTTGGAAAAATTCGCCGGCAAGCTGGGTGTCGAAGTCACCGATGCGGCCCGCGGTGAACGGAACATGCAGTTGCAGCCCCGGGCGGCCCGAGAAGTCGACCACCACGCGCGAGAGCGCCTCGTCGAGCGGCACGTAGGCATGGCCGTAGCGGCGGATCCCCCGCTTGTCGCCCACGGCCCGCGCCAGCGCCTGGCCCAGCGTGATTCCCACGTCTTCCACCGTGTGGTGGCCGTCGATGTGCAGGTCGCCCGCGCAGTTGATCTCCAGGTCGATCAGCCCGTGGCGCGCAAGCTGTTCGAGCATATGGTCAAAGAAACCGATTCCCGTGTGCAGCCTGGCCTGGCCCGTTCCATCGAGGTTCAGGCGCACGCTGATGCGCGTTTCGGCGGTATTGCGGCTGACTTCGGCAATGCGCTCGGGAAGGTCTGGCATGGGGGCGGCGGGCATATTCGAGGGTGGAACCGGGTCTGGAGCTTGATGGACTTGTGCGCGGCAGCGCCTTGGGGAGACTGCCCGCCCGGTTCCGGATTCATCCCGGCACCAGGCAATCCCCGAGTGCGGCGAGCATCTGCGCGTTTTCCTCGGCCTGCCCCACCGTCAGGCGCAGGCAGTTGGTCAGAAGCGGGTGCATTGTAGAGACGTTTTTCACCAGGACACCGCGGGTTTTCATGCCCGCGTGGACCCGGGCGGAATCGGCGACGCGCACGAGCACCATGTTGGCCTGGCTGTCCCAGCATTTTTCGACGCCGGGCATGCGGCGCAGCGCATGCACCAGCAGTTCGCGCTGCGCGCGCAGCTCGGCGGCCTGGGCGGCAAACACCGGGGCGTGTTCGAGCGCGAACAGCGCGGCCTCGCAATTGAGCACGCTCACGTTGTAGGGCGGGCGCAGCTTGTCGATTTCGCCGACGAGCGCTGCCGGGCCGATCAGGTAGCCCAGGCGCACGCCGGCCAGGCCGAACTTGCTGAGCGTGCGCATCAGCAGCACATGGGCGTTGCGCGCGGGTTCGGCGCGCAGGCGGTCGATCCAGCTGCGGCTGGCAAAGGGCTGGTAGGCCTCGTCGAACACCACGATGCCGCCCTGCGCGCCGGCGGCGTCGACGATGCGCTGCACCGCGCCCTCGTCCCACAGCGTGGCCGTGGGGTTGTTCGGGTAGGCGATGAAGGTCAGGGCGGGCCGGTGCTGCGCGATGGCGGCGAGCATCGCGGGCACGTCGAGGTCGAAGTCGGCCGTGAGCGGCACGCCCACGAAGTCCAGCCCCTGCAACTGCGCGCTCGTGGCGTACATCACGAAGCCGGGCGTCGGCGCGAGCAGGCATGCGCGCTCGGCCGTGCCAAGCCGGGTGCAGGCCAGGGCGATCAGCGTGACGAGCTCGTCCGAGCCGTTGCCGAGCACGATGCCGCAGCCCTCGGGCAGGCCGGCGTGGCGCGCGAGCGCGGCCTTGAGCGCGGCGAAGTGTTCCTCGTTCGGGTAGCGGTTCAGCGCGAGCGCGCCCAGCCGCTGGCCCAGCGCGGCCTGCAATTGCGCGGGCAGGCGAAACGGGTTCTCCATCGCGTCCATCTTGAGCATTCCCGCCGCCGGCTGCACCTGGTACGCGCGCATGGCGCGCACGTCGGGGCGGATGCGGTCCAGGGCCGCGGGGGCGTTCGGGGTGGCAGCGGCGGAGGCGGGCATGGGGCGGGCGGGTGGACGGGGTGGGCGCGTCCCGGTCGTTCGGGCCGCAGTGGCTCCGTGCATTCTGGCATACGCCCGGAGCCTTGAACGCCCCCTCAGGCGGCGAGCAGCGGCGGTGAGCGCAGCATGCCGCAGGCCAGCTCGCCCACGGTGCGCAGCGCCGCCCAGTGCGCCGGCGACCAGTCGCCGACGCCGATGCGCAGGCAGTTGCGAAAACGCCCGCTGGCGCTG
>NZ_AFAL01000123.1 GCF_000193225.1 Verminephrobacter aporrectodeae subsp. tuberculatae At4
GAAGCGCGACAGGTCACCCTTGCGGCCACCGCCCTGCGCGGCGATGAACATGCGCACGGACTGATCCATGTCCGGCGACACGGCAATGTTCCAGCGAATGGTATTCATGGTGTCCTCAGATCGGTGTTTGTGCGCATAGGCGTTTATACGCCCATCAATGATGCGTTGCAATGCTTCGATGAAACGGATCGTTTTATGAAATTGCAGTCTCTCCGCGCGGCCAGAACCCTGCCTTGCAAGGGGGCGCCCCCAAGGCGGCCGGAGTTTTGTCAGCGGTTCAGGGCGCTACGCCGTATCAGGGGTTCCAAGCCGGAACCGCCGAAATTTCCGTCATCCCAACTCCAGCCCTACCACGAGCGCATCCAAGTCGATCATCTTGCCATCGCTCTGGAAGGTGTAAGCCCGTTCAGCAGGATGTGCCACCAGGCCGCTGGCGATAGGCGTGGGATCGGGCACGCTGTCGTCGATGTAAAGCGACAGCAGGCGGCCGACCTGCAGCGTGTCTTGCTGACGGCGCACCTGTTCGGCGACGAAGGACTGTTTTGCGCCGGCGCTGCTTTCGTCCTCCAACTGCTTCATGTGGTAGGCCATCGCATCGACCAGGTTGTCGGAGAACTGCCGATAGCGCACCCAGGCATAGCACGGCAGGTCCGTGAGACTGGACTGCGGCGGAACATTGAAGTAGGATTAAATCCTATTCAAGATTGGAGGCGCCATGCGAACCACACAACAACTGAGCATCACCCTGCCTAACGACATGGCGTATGTGGTGAAAACCAAGGTTCGGTCAGGCGAGTACGCCACCGAAAGCGAGGTGATCCGCGATGGGCTGCGCGCTCTTCTAGCGCGTGATCGAGCCGTCGAAAGCTGGTTACACAACCAGGTCGGCCCGGCCTACGATGCCCTGAAAGCCGATCCATCCCGAGCTGTCACCGTTGACCAGGTGCGTGCCCGTCTTGCTGTCGAGCACGCGAAGGCACGGTGAGCTATCGCGTCATCTTCACCCCCGAGGCCGAGGAACAGCTTGCGGCTCTGTACGGCTACATCGCCGTTGCAGCATCACCCGACATTGCAGCGCGGTACATCGAGGCCATCGTGAGCTACTGCGAGAGCCTGTGCACCTTCCCACATCGCGGCACCATGCGCGATGACGTGCGCGCCGGTCTGCGCATCACCAACTACAAGAAGCGCGCCGTGATCGCCTTCGACGTAGACGACGAGCAGGTGTCCATCATTGGCGTGTTCTACGGCGGCCAGGACTACGAGACGATCCTGACCGATGACTAACGCGGCGGGGCGAAGCCCCTCAAATGTCAATACGGCGGGCATGGGCTACGCCAGCCCCTCAAAGTATCGGCTGACGGAATTTTCGGCGGTTCCGGCTTACAACCCCTATCAGGCCCAGGTTGGCGGCGCGGTAGTTCCCGGGCGGCGGGACTACTGCGTCTCCGGCTGGGAAGCCTTGAGCAGGGCCGCGAGCTTGCGCCGGGGCTTGATGTTGGCGGAGACGCTGCTGCGCGCGGGCTGCCTGGCGGCGGCTTCCCAGGTGGGCGCCGCTGCGTCGGCGCTGTTGGCTTCGTAGGGCTTTTCGAAGAATGGGTCGTGCGCACTCACTGCCGGGCGCGCGCCCCGGTATTGTTCGCGGCGCTCGCTGCGTTCGCGCGGCGCCGGCGGGATGGCGTCGCGCAGGTCGCCGGTTTCGCCCGCATCGCGCCAGGCACGGCGGCCGTCGTTGATGCGGCCCCGGGGGCGGTCTTCGTCGTATTCGATGGCTTCGATGTCGATCTTTTTCTTGATCAGTTGCTCGATGTCGGCGACCAAGCGGGCGTCGCTCGCCGAGACCAGCGTGAACGCCAGGCCCGACGCGCCGGCGCGGCCGGTGCGGCCAATGCGGTGCACGTAGTCTTCGGCGTTGAAGGGCACGTCGAAGTTGAACACGGCGGGAACGTCCTTGATGTCCAGACCCCGCGCGGCCACATCGGTGCACACCAGCAGGTCCACTGCACCGCTTTTGAAGGCTTCCAGCGCCTTCAGACGCTCGTCCTGGCTCTTGTCGCCATGCAGCGCGGTGGTCCTGAGTCCTTCGCGCTCCAGGCTGCGCGCCAGACGCGCGCAGCCGAGCTTGCTGTTCACGAAAATGAACGCCTGCGTGAGCCCGTGCGTGCGCAGCACCTGGTGGATCGCGCGGCGCTTGTCCTCGTCGTTGGCGCTGTAGAAGCGCTGCTCCACCGTCGCGGCCGTCTCGTTCGGGCGCGCCACCTCGATGGTCACGGGGTTGTCCAGATAACTGCCGGCCAGGCGCCGGATCTCGGGTGAGAAGGTGGCGCTGAACAGCAGCGTGGTGCGTTGCTTGGGCAGGTACGAGAGGATGCGTTGCAAATCGGGCAGAAAGCCGATGTCGAGCATGCGGTCGGCCTCGTCGAGCACCACGTACTCGACCTGGTTGAGCACCGTGTTTTTGGCTTCGATATGGTCCAGCAGGCGGCCGGGCGTGGCCACCAGCACCTCCACGCCTTTTTTGAGCTCGATGGTCTGGGGCTTCATGTCCATGCCGCCGAACACCACGGTGCTGCGCAGCCTGGTGTGCTTGGCGTACAGCGCGATCTGCCGGGCCACTTGGTCGGCGAGTTCGCGGGTCGGCAAGAGCACCAGCGCGCGCACCGGGTGGCGCGCGGGGGACGCGGAGCCGCTCTCGTGCTTGAGCAGGCGCTGCAGCAGGGGCAGCGAGAACGCCGCCGTCTTGCCGGTGCCGGTCTGCGCAGCGCCCATGACGTCCTGGCCGCTGAGCACCACCGGGATGGCCTGCGCCTGGATCGGGGTCATGGATTCGTAGCCCATTTCGGCTACGGCGCGCGCCAGCGGTTCAGCCAGCGATAGATTGGAAAAGGAACTGGTCATTGAGCCTGTCATTGTCGCATCGCTGGCCACCCAGCCATTTTTCACACCCCGGGAAAAAGCCGTGCAAGCGGTTCACGCCCTGGGCAGCGTCACGCCCGTTTGGCCCTGGTATTTGCCGCCGCGGTCGCGGTAGCTGACTTCGCACACGTCGTCCTTGTCGCTCTCGAAGAACAGCACCTGCGCGCAGCCCTCGCCGGCGTAGATGCGCGCGGGCAGCGGGGTGGTGTTGGAGAATTCCAGCGTCACGTAGCCCTCCCATTCGGGCTCGAAGGGGGTTACGTTCACGATGATTCCGCAGCGCGCGTAGGTGCTTTTGCCCAGGCAGATGGTGAGCACGTTGCGCGGGATGCGGAAGTACTCGACCGTGCGCGCGAGCGCAAAACTGTTGGGCGGGATGATGCAGCTGTCGCCCCGGAAATCGACGAAGCTCTTTTCGTCGAAGTTCTTGGGATCGACCACGGTGCTGTGGATATTCGTGAAGACCTTGAATTCGGACGCGCAGCGGATGTCGTAGCCGTAGCTGCTGGTGCCGTAGCTGATGACCTTGTGGCCCTGCGCCTCGCGCACCTGCGCGGGCTCGAAGGGCTCGATCATGCCGTGCCCGGTGGCCATGCGGCGGATCCATTGGTCGCTCTTGATGCTCATTGTCTGGTTCTGGTTTCTGCGGTGCTGCGCTTTTCCTGGCGCGCGCAGATTGTCATTGAATATGCAGCCGTGTCCGCGCCCATATCAGCGCAGGCGCGGTATTTTGCTTGAGAACCTCGGGGCGCTGCATATATATCAGTCGTGCTCCACGAAGCGCTCGAAGCTTTCCTTGAGCTGGTGCTCCCACGCGCGTTTCTCGGCGGTGCCCGCGAAGCTGGCCTCGAAGCTGTTGAACGCCAGCTGGTAGGCGTGCCGGACCGTGAGCCCGGTGGCCGCGAACACCTGGGTGAAGTTCTCGTTGACGTAGCCGCCAAAGTACGCCGGGTCGTCCGAGTTCACGGTGGCCGCGAGGCCGGCGTCGAGCAGTTGGCGCAGGTTGTGCTGCGCCAACTCGGGGAACACGCGCAGCCTGTGGTTCGACAGGGGGCATACGGTGAGCGCGATGCGCTCTTGCGCGAGGCGGCGCATCAGCGCCGCGTCGTGCACGGCCTGCACGCCGTGGTCGATGCGCTCGACCTTGAGCGCGTCGAGCGCGCCCCAGATGTACGCGGGGGGCCCCTCTTCCCCCGCGTGCGCGACCAGGCGCAGGCCCAGTTCGCGGCAGCGCGCAAACACCCGGGCGAATTTCTCGGGCGGGTGGCCCTGCTCGCTCGAATCCAGCCCCACGCCCACGATCCTGTCGCGCAACGGCCCGGCCTGCTCCAGCGTCTCGAACGCCGAAGCTTCGCTCAGATGGCGCAGGAAGCAAAGGATCAGCGCGGCGCTGATTCCCGACTCGGTGCGCGCGTCCGCGCAGGCGCGGTGCAGGCCGTTGACGACCGTCTCCATGGCCACGCCGCGCGCGGTGTGGGTCTGCGGGTCAAAGAAGATTTCGGCGTGCAGCACCTTGTCGCGCGCTGCGCGCGCCAGGTAGGCGCGTGCCAGGTCATAAAAGTCCTGCTCGTGCAGCAGGACGCTGGCGCCCGCGTAGTAGACGTCGAGAAAGCTCTGCAGATTGCTGAACGCGTACGCGCTGCGCAACTCCTGCACGCTGGCGTACGGCAGGCGCAGGCCATTGCGCTGCGCCAGCGCAAAAATCATCTCGGGCTCAAGGGTCCCTTCGATGTGGATGTGCAACTCGGCCTTGGGCATGGCGCGCAGCAGCCCGGGCAGGCGCTCGGCAGAGACGGGGGGGACCTTGAACATCAGCAGGCTCCAAAGGGGATGCCGGCGCGGGGCAAAGGATGCTTTGTCGGCGGCATGCCATTCCCGGGACGGGCTATTTCTTCTGCGGTGGCACGTCCGTGCAACTGCCGTGCGCAATTTCTGCCGCCATGCCGATGCTCTCGCCCAGCGTGGGGTGCGGGTGGATGGTCTTGCCGATGTCCAGCGCGTCGGCGCCCATTTCGATGGCCAGCGCAATCTCGCCGATCATGTCACCGGCGTGCGTTCCCACGATGCCGCCGCCGAGGATCCTGCCGTGGCCATGCGCCTGCGGCGCGTCGTCGAACAGCAGCTTGGTGCAGCCCTCGTCGCGGCCGTTGGCGATGGCGCGGCCGGAGGCCGTCCAGGGGAACAGGCCCTTCCTGACCTTGATTCCCTGGGCCTTGGCCTGGTCCTCGGTCAGGCCGACCCAGGCGACTTCGGGGTCGGTGTAGGCCACGCTGGGGATCACGCGGGCGTCGAAGGCCGTGGACGCCAGCGCCTTGTCGCCCTGCAATTCACCGGCGATGACCTGCGCGGCCACGTGCGCCTCGTGCACCGCCTTGTGCGCGAGCATGGGCTGGCCCACGATGTCGCCAATGGCGAAGATGTGCGCGACGTTGCTGCGCATCTGGACGTCGACCTCGATGAAGCCGCGCTGCGTCACGGTGACGCCGGCCTTTTCGGCAGCGATCTTGCGGCCATTGGGCGCGCGGCCCACGGCCTGCAGCACCAGGTCGTAGAGCTGTGCTTCGGGGGCGCTGCCGCCCTCTTGCGCAGCGGCGAACGTGACCTCGATGCCCTCGGGCGTGGCCCGGGCGCCCACGGTCTTCGTCTGCAGCATGATGCGGTCGAAGCGCCCGGCGTTCATCTTCTGCCATATCTTGACCAGGTCGCGGTCGGCGCCCGGCATCAGGCCGTCCTGCATTTCCACCACGTCCAGGCGCGCGCCCAGCGTGCTGTACACGGTCCCCATTTCGAGGCCGATGATCCCGCCACCGAGGATCAGCATGCGCTTGGGGAGGGTGGCGAGTTCGAGCGCGCCGCTGGAGTCGAGCACGCGCGGGTCCTCGGGCATGAACGGCAGGCGCAGGGCCTGGCTACCGGCGGCGATGATGGCCTTCTTGAAGGCAATGCGTTTCTTGTCGCCGGTCCTTTGCTGGCCCGCTCCCGTGGTTTCTTCGACCTCGACGTGGTGGGCATCGACAAAGGCGCCGTAGCCGCGCACGGTGGTGACCTTGCGCATCTTGGCCATCGCGGCGAGGCCGCCGGTGAGCTTGCCGATGATCTTTTCCTTGTGGCCGCGCAGCGCGGCCAGGTCAATCTTGGGCGCGCCAAAATCGACGCCGGCGCGCGCCAGGTGGCGCGCTTCGTCGATCACGGACGCGACGTGCAGCAGCGCCTTGGACGGGATGCAGCCCACGTTCAGGCACACGCCGCCCAGGGTCGCGTAGCGCTCGACGATGACGACCCGAAGGCCCAGGTCGGCGGCGCGAAAGGCGGCCGAGTAACCGCCGGGGCCGCCGCCGAGAACGAGCAGATCGCATTCCAGATCGGCCGCTGCGGCGGTCGATGCCGATGCTGGCGCAGCAGCAGCGGCCACGGCGGGCGCCGGTGCGTCCGCCACCTCCTGCACCTCCAGTGCCAACAGCACCGAGCCCTGTTTGACCTTGTCGCCCAGCTTTACTTTCAGCTCCTTGACCCGGCCGGCGTGGCTCGAAGGAATCTCCATCGACGCCTTGTCGGACTCCACGGTGATCAGGCTTTGCTCGGCCCGGATGCTGTCTCCGGCCTGGACCAGCAGTTCGATGATGCGTACTTCGTCGAAGTCGCCGATATCGGGCAGCTGGATGTCGATGGTGGCCATGTGCGTTGCCCTTTCGTTGTTACATGACGATGCGGCGCAGGTCCGCGAGCAGCGAGGCAAAGTACTGGTTGAAGCGCGCCGCTGCGGCGCCGTCGATCACGCGGTGGTCCCAGCTCAGGCTCAGGGGCAGCATCAGGCGTGGCACGAACTGCTTGCCGTCCCACTGGGGCTCGGTGCGGCTCTTGCACACGCCCATGATCGCGACCTCGGGCGCGTTGATGATGGGCGTGAAGTAGCGCCCGCCGATTCCGCCCAGCGACGAGATGCTGAAGCACCCGCCGGTCATGTCCGCCGGGCCGAGCTTGCCGTCGCGCGCCTTCTTGGACAGCTCGCCCATCTCTTGCGCGATCTGGACGATGCCCTTCTGGTCCGCGTCGCGGATCACCGGAACCACCAGGCCGCCTGGCGTGTCCGCGGCAAAGCCGATGTGGAAGTAGTTCTTGAGCACCAGTTGGTCACCGTCGAGCGAGGCGTTGAACCCGGGGAATTTCCGGAGCGCGGCCACGGCGGCGCGGACCATGAAGGCGAGCATGGTGACCTTGACGCCGCTCTTCTCGTTTTCCTTGTTGAACTGCACGCGGAAGGCCTCGAGCTCGGTAATGTCCGCGTCGTCATGGTTCGTGACGTGCGGAATGAGCACCCAGTTGCGGTGCAGGTTCGCCGCGCTGATCTTCTTGATGCGCGCGAGCTCCTGGCGCTCGACGGGGCCGAACTTGCCGAAGTCCACCTTGGGCCAGGGCAGCAGGTCCAGGCCCGCACCGGAGCCCCCTGCCTGCGCGGCCTGCGCCTTGGTCTGCGTGGCGCCGCGCATGACCTGCCGGGTAAAGGATTGCACGTCGTCCCGGGTGATGCGGCCCTTGGGGCCCGTTCCCGGGACTTCCTCGATGGGCACGCCGAGCTCGCGCGCGAACTTGCGCACCGAGGGCGATGCATGCGGCAGGCCGGCCGTTGGCGTCTCCGGCCGGTGCGCGGGCATTGCGGCCGGTGCCGTTGCCGTCGCCGCCACGGCGGGGGGCGGGGCTGCACCACCACCGGCCGCAG
>NZ_AFAL01000122.1 GCF_000193225.1 Verminephrobacter aporrectodeae subsp. tuberculatae At4
AATTCAAGGGCTCGGGCCGATCGATCGTGGGGTTTCATCTGCGCGATGCACTCGACCTGGTGGCCAAGCGCCACCCGGGCGTGCTGCTGAAATTCGGCGGCCATGCCATGGCCGCCGGCTGCACGCTGGCCGGGCCGACCTTCGAGCTGTTCGGCCAGGCGCTGGCCCAGGTGGCGCAGGAGTGGCTCGACATCGGCACCCTCACGCGGCGCATCGAAACCGACGGCCCGCTGGCGCCCGAATACTGCCGCGCCGACCTGGTCGATACCCTGCAACGCGAGGTCTGGGGCCAGGGCTTTGCTCCGCCCACCTTCAGCGAAGAGGTCGAGGTGCTGAGCCAGCGGCTGGTCGGCGAAAAGCACCTCTCGCTCAAACTCAGGCACCAGGGCCGCCCGGTGGACGGCATCTGGTTTGGCCGCACCGAGCCCCTGCCCGCGCGCGTGCTATTGGCCTTCCGCCTCGACGTCAACGAGTGGAAGGGCGAGCGCAGGGTGCAGTTTCTGGTCGAGGGGGCGCAGTTTTAGTGCGCTGCCCTGCTGCGCAAATGGACGGCCTTGTTGCGTGCATCGTAACTGCTAACCTTGTGCTGTCCCCTCGCTGAGCATGCGCTGCTACAGCCAGACGCGCCCCGGCACCGACCACGTGGATCATCTCCGTCAACGCGGCCGCTCATACGGCGATCGCCCACTGGGTGGGCCACGCCCCGGATTTCATCGCGTTTGAAGTCTGCCGCCTTGTGCCAGACGCAAGCCGCCTGTGGCTGGCACCGGTGCCCGCTGTTGAATGGGTAGTTGATGGATACGGCAGCGGGGAGCCGACTATCCAGAGAAAATATCAATAGCAAATTTTTATATAGAATGATCGTTCCAAGTGCTGTACGATACCGCTGTCCTTGCAACAAGCGCTTCAAGCGGAAAACTTTTGGCGCACAGAAAATGATGTCTATCAACCAGTGATCGCGCCGCAGCTATCCAACCTGCTGCGCCAGCCGGATACCGGTATCGACTTGCCCGCGCTTGACTGATGCCGGTCTCCATGCCCCCTTAAAGGAAACACCATGGCACAACAACCCAAACATGCCGGCCTGTTCTTGCTACTGGCCATTTTTCTGTTGTCACTGAACCTGCGGCCAGCCATTGCTGCGATCGGTCCGTTGATCCAATCCATCAGCCAGCACGCCGGAATCAAGTCGGTGGGCATCAGCCTGCTGACCAC